>JACQVV010000453.1 GCA_016209595.1 Planctomycetota bacterium | reverse complement strand
GGGAGCGATTTCGGCCGAGATCGAGGCGCGGACCCGCTTCGCGGGTACCCCCCAGGCGTAGCCCTGCTACGCCGCGCCCGAGCAACGAAGAGATCGGCCGAAAGCGCCCCGCGCAGCCCGAATGGCTTTCCGCGACAGGCTCCTAGCCGCTGTCCCACGCCCCATCCAGAGCCCCGATCGCCCGCCCTACGCGGCCGCGACTCCCGCCGAGGCGGGAGCGGAACTCGCCTCGGAGATCGCCTCCGAGAGGGCGGCGGCGAACTCGCGCGCGCTGGCGAAGCGCTCCTCCGGGCGGCGGGCCAGCGCGTGGAGGGCCACGTCCGAAATCGCGCGGGGGATCGCCAGCGCGATCTCGTGCGGCGGGACGAGATCCGCGTACTCGATCCTGTCGAGGATCCGCGTGTCGCTCTCGGCGTCGAACGGGACGCGGCCGGTCAGGAGGTCGTAGAGGATGACCCCGAGCGCGTAGATGTCGGAGCGCCGGCTCCGCCGGCCCGGACCCCCGGAGATGAGCTCCGGAGAGAGGTAGGTCGGCGTCCCGACGATGAATTCCTCCTCCTCGGGCAGCGGGCGCTCGCCGAGCTTGGAGCTCGCCCCGAAGTCGATGAGGTAGACGTTTCGCGCCTCGTCCACCAGGATGTTCCCCGGCTTGACGTCGCCGTGGACGACACCTGTCTCGTGGACGGCGTCGAGGATGCGGGCGGCCCTTGCGAGGAGCTCCACTCCCTCTTTCCACGAGAGCCGTTCCTTCAGGACGACGTCGGTGAGCGGCTCGCCCGCCACGTAGTCCATCGTGAAGTACGGAATGCCATCCACCATGCCCCAGGCGCGCGCCTTGGGGACGCCCGGGATGGCGAGGCGGGAGAGCACCTCGTACTCGCGCCGGAAGTAATAGAGGTTGAGCGCGTCCTGGGCGAGGCGGGGCGAAAGCCGCTTGACGACGACCAGGCCCCCGTCGTCGTGAGAGAGGGCGAGGTGGATGGAGGCAGTCCCCCCGTCGCCGAGCTTCTCCAGGAGTTCGTACTTCGCGTCGAAGAGCCGCATGAAAGCCTCCACTGGATCTATCGGCAAAATCGGGGCCGCATTCCAGGGTTTCGGCGGAGATTCTCAAGAAGCCGTCCGACAAAGAGTTGCGAGTACCTCGAAACGGGCGTCGCGCGCGTCGAGGTAGGCGATTGTCTGCCGAAAAGGACGAAAGCGCCGCAGAAAGGCGACACTTTTTCTCAGGGGCCCGCCGTTGCCTGGGTTTCTCGCGTGGCGCGGATCCGGCGGGCGATCTCCTCGTAGGTCTCCCTCGCGCGCCCCGCGCGGAACGGGTAGGAGAGCCGCACGCGCGTCCGGCGCGAGACCACGATGACGACGCGGAGCGGGTGAAGGAGGCGGACGGCGGCGAGGAGCGCCGCGCTCGACGCGGAAATCACGAGGGGAATGGCGGCACGGGGAACGCCGGCGGCGGCGGCGGCGAGGGCGAGCGATCCGAGAAAGACCGCGGCCCCGAGCGAGAGGATGAGGTAGGGCCGTCCGAAAGTGCGGTGGAGCGTCACGAGGATCGCCTCCCGGTAGAGGACCCTCCGCCTCGCGATGTGGAAGCCCTCGTGCCGGTCGACCTCCAGTCCTCCCGGGATCGCGTATACCTTCTCCGCAACAAGGCGTTCGATCGACTGCCCCAGGTATTCCCTCGGCGGGCGGCTAGCCATGGAGCGCCCCGATGATGAGGAGCAGAAAAAAGCCGATCTCGAGCACGCCCAGGAGTGTCGCGACACCGAGCCAGACCATGCCATCCCTCTCCTGGAGTCGCAGCTTGTCGCGGATCCCGCGCGCGCCGTGGTAGATCGCGAAGATGCCCGGGATCCCGAGAAGGCAAAGCCCGATAAGAGCCATCACCAGTGCGATCCTCACGGAGTCGGGGAAGCGCGTCCTGTAGCTCCGGAGCTTCCCCTCGGCCGCGAGGCGCCCCACGCAGGCCGGGCAGAGGACCTCCCCGTCGGCGGCGGCGTCGATCCGGCAGAGGGCGCAGACGAAGGATCCACAGCGCCCGCAGGGGGCCTCGGCCGCATTCCGAAGATGGTTCGCGCAGGGAGTCGCGCCGGCCGGGCCTGCGAGGGCGACCTCGCGGACCCGCGCCTCGTCCGCGGGGAGGCGGAAGTGCGTCGCCTCGAACTCCTTCTCGCAGGCCCCGCACCTCTCCACGCCCGAGACCCCCGGCCGGAGCTGGATCATGGCCGCGCAGTGCGGGCAGACGATTCGCGACCCCGGCGCCCTCGTTCGAGCCCGCGCGACCTCCACTCGCTACCTCCAGTTCACCACTCGGGTCCGGGCGGCACGGTCGAGGAGCGAGGCTCTGTCGTCGGAGTTCTGGGCGAGCGAGAGATCGACGAGAAGAAGAATCGGGCTCGCGACGAGGAAGACGACCGGTCGGAGAACCGCCCGGACGAGTGCGGAGCGAAGCGGGATTTCCTCTCCCCGAGGCGTCAGGACCTTGATCTCGAGCGCCATCTTCCCGAGGGTCTGGCCCCAGCGCGCGAGGAGGATCGCTTCGTACAGGAGCCAGATGAGGAGCATCCCCGCGAGGAGACCGAAGAACGCCACGTCCTCGTACGCGCCCCGGATCGGAACGAAGTCCCAGACGGCCGAGGCGAGAAAAAGAGGGACCGCGAGAAGCGCAAGGTCGATCGCGACCGCTCCGACCCGTGACCCGATCGAGGCGTACTCGAGGGGGTTCGTGTCCTCCCCGGCGAGGAGGTCCTCCACGCGGAGCCCCTTGCACCGGGCGCAGTAGTAGCCCTCCAGGAGCGGCACGAGGCAGTCGGAGCAGAAGGGCTCCGCGCAGAAGAAGCAGCGCGAGACGCCTTGGGTCGCCTCGGGGTGGTTCGTGCACGCGACGAGGTCCTTCAGGCACTCCCGGCAGTAGAGTGTCCCTCCCCTCTCGGCGAGGCAGGAGGGGCAGAACGACTCGGCGCAAGCCTCGCAGGGGGCGAGGCCGTCCGTGGCGTCCGGGTGGTGGAGGCAGGGCACCGGGCGCTACTCGCCGGCCCGCCGCCAGGCGATTCCCGCGATCCCCTTCACGAGTTTCTCGCCCGAAAGATGGCGCTCCTCGATTCCGAGCTTCCGGCGGAAGTGGTCCGCCGCGGCCTCCATGAGGTCGTAGCGCGCGGCCTCCGGGAGCCGGCCGCCCCGCAGACAGAGCGCGAGGAGGAGCTCGCGCTCTTCCAGGTCCAGGCGGTGCCGGATCCGGCGGATCGTCGCGGGCGTCGCGAGGCTCCGCGCGGTGTCGTCCCAGGGCAGCCGCGCAAGCGCGGCGAAGCTCCGGGTCTCCTCGATCACGATCGTGTCGGCGATGAGGTCTCCTAGGCGGCGCCGGTGGCGGTCGAAGAGGGCGACGAGCGCGCCCACTCCGTAGGCGATCGGCATCGAGTCGAAGGCCCGCAGGAAGTTCCGGACGATCGACTGCCGGAGCGTGACGGGGAGCCCGCGCCGGTCGACCACGCGGATCCCCGCCGCGCGCTTGCCGATCGTCCGGCCATCGTGGCGGACCTCGAACCAGACGTCGTAGCCCCACCGGAGGAGGAAGAAGGCGGTCGCGATCACCGCGTAGGCGATCCCCGGAAAGGGGGCGAGAGCGATCGCGATCCCGATCGAAAGCGCGATCCCGGCCAGGATCACCAGGAGCCCGTCGATCAGGAGGGCGAGGAACCGGCTTCCCAGTCCGGCGGGGACGAGCCGGATCTCGACGTGCTCCGGCGTGACCAGGAGGACCTCGGGGGCCGCGCTCAACTCTTCTTCCCCCGCCGCTGGACGAAGAGGTAGAGGAGGAGCCCCGCGAAGAGCGCCGCCGCCACCCCGATCTTCGCGCCGTAGGGAACCGTTTTCACGGAAAACTGGCTGAACGAGCCCTCGATCAGCCCCGCGGCCACCAGGACGAGCGCCGAGAGGACCATCATCCGCCACGCGGAAGGGAACGCGTCCCGGAGGGCGTCGGCCCGCGAACGGTCCCCCGGGAAGTAGAGGGCGGTCCCGACCCGGTGCCCCGCGGCGGCCGCGAAGAGGATCGCGGGGATCTCCAGCGCGCCGTGCGGCCCCACCCAGGCGAAGAAGAAGACCCCCACGCCGTCCAGCAGGTACTGGGCGAGGACCGCTCCTAGGATCCAGCCGTTGAGAAAGAGGACGAAGTACCCCAGGAGGAGGGTCGAGGCCACGAACGAGAAGGCGAGGATCGAGACCTGGATGTTGTGCGTGTAGAGGAAGGCCCCGAAGCTCGCCGCCGTATCCACGTCTCCCACGCGTTCCTCTTCCCTCTCGATCGACCGCACCCGCTCCCGCGGGCTCTCCTCGAAGAACTCCGGCGGCACCAGGGCCCGGGCGTTCGCCGGGTCGTCGAGGACGGCGGCGAAGCCGAAGAGCGCGCCCAGTCCGAAGACGAGCGCCGTCGCCAGGACGTGCCGGGCCTCCCGCCGGAAGGTCGCCGGGACATCGGAGACGAAGAAGCGCCAGACCGCCCGCGCGGACCTCCCCTCGCCCGCTCCACGGTAGAGGAAGCGGTAGCCCCGCCCGACGATCTGGTTCAGCCGCCCCAGGAGCTCGGCGTTCGCGGTGAAGCCGCGCATCCGGTTGAGGTCGGTCGCCGCCCGGCGATACCGGGCGAGGATCTCCAGCGTCCGCTCGCGCCCCAGCCTCCGGACCGAGGAGTGTGCGGCCTGGTCGAGGAGCTCCTCCGTGCGCTTCCAGTCCCCGGAACGCTCCTCAACGAACCGATCGATGTCCATGGACGGCCTTCCCTCCAGCCTTACGACCTGACCTGCCAACTCATGCACGCCGACGCACGCTACCGACTAGAATAACCGAGCGCGCCCCCATCGGAGATTGCTCGTGGAAAGCCCTTTCCCAGGCATGGATCCATACCTCGAGGCGCCGGGGCGATGGCCGAATGTCCACCATCGCCTCGTGAGCCAGATCGCCGAGGACCTCCAGCCGAAGCTCCTGCCCGACTTCTTCGTCGGGATCGGCGAGCGGGTGTACGTGGAGCCCGTCGGCCGCGTCCGCGGGCCCGACGTCTTTGCCTCGGGAGAGGCGCGCCCCCTCTCCGGGTCCCGCGCCAATCCGGGCAAGATGAGAGGAGCGAGCGCGACCCTGGCGCAGCCCGAGTGGGTCGCGGTTCAGCAGTTGGAAGTGCGGGAGCCGTACCTCTTCATCCAGGACGTGCAGGGCCGCCAGGTCGTGACGGTCCTCGAGGTCCTCTCTCCATCCAACAAACGGCCCGGACCGGGACGCCGCGAGTACCTCCAGAAGCAGCAGGAAGTCCTCGCCAGTCCGACGAACCTGGTCGAGATCGACCTCCTGCGCGGCGGGACGCACACCGTCGCCGTGCCGGAGGAAGCAGCGCGGGGATGCGACTATCGAGTGTGTGTGCGGAGGACCGACAGGCCCGGCTTCCTCGGGATCGTCCGATTCGACGTCCGGGAGCCTCTCATGGCAATCCCGGTGCCGATCGGTCCCGGGGTTTCCGACGTGATCCTGGACCTGCCCGGCGCACTCGCGGGCGTCTACGAGAAGGGTGCGTTCCATCTCGTCCTCGACTACTCCGGTGCCCCCGATCCGCCGCTCGCGCCCGACGACGCCCGCTGGGCCGAAGCGCTCCTCACGGCGAACGGACTGCGCTCGCGCTCTCCGGATGCCGGTCGCGAGTAGGGAGGTGTCAGGAAATAACTGAACGATTTGGACGGCCCTCGTCGCCGCTGGCTTCGTTGCTTCGGACTCGGTGTAGCTGGGCTACGTCCTCGTCCTCGCGCCTCGCCAGCGCCAACGATCATCCGCCCATCTCGATCACCTATTTCCTGACACCTCCTAGGAGCACATCCAATGACCCTCCCGCCGCCGGGCGGACGGCGGTGCTCCGCCAGGGTCGGTCCGAGTTCTTGGATATGCACGGATCGACCCAACGATCCGCGCCGGGGGATGCCCCGGACTCGCGTCTTTGACCGCGGACCGACCGGCCTATCGGTTCCGCGCCCCTCGGTGCATCCGGGCCATCCGGGCTGCCGTCGGGGCCACGGCCTTGCGGAGCTTCGCGCCCTGTGGACAAGCGGTTTCCCCCGCATTGCACGGCGTCTCGGCCGGGTGTAGCGTGAGTGCCGTGATCACTCCTGGAGACCGATCGATGAAAATGATGACAGCCGCGCTTGCCGCGCTCCTTCTTCTCGCTTGCCCGGCCGTGGCCGACGACTCGCTCGCCGGCCGGTGGGTCCACCGGAGCGACTTCCTCGCGGGCTGGATCGTCCTTCTGCCCGACGGGCGATACTGGAGCGTCCTCACGGTCCCGGGGGTCGAGCAGGCGCCCGAGGCCGGGACGTACGAGACGGACGGCTCCCACCTCACGATCCGCTCGGGCGGGAACGAGGTCACCTACGATCTCGAGGTCGAGGGAGACCGGATGACCCTCTCCGGCGGGAATCTCGCCCAGCCCCTCCTCTACGAGCGCGAGCCGGGCTCGGCCGATCGGGTGGTCGAGGAGGCGCGCCAGGCGGACGCGACCAAGGCTCGAGAAGACGACGATTGGCGGGCGCGCTTCCCTCTCGCTCGCCTCGAAAAGCCCTACAGCATCCCGGCCGTCGGTGAGGTCGGCGGCGACGAGGGCTGGCAAAGGATCTTCGAGGGGGCGACCGTCTTCGAGGGGCCGCAGACGTACGTCTCGTTCACGACGACCGAGTACATGTACCGGCCGGGCCAGGGGCCGGCAGGGCGATACAAGGGCGACTCGAAGTGGTACTTCCAGTCCAACGGGCGGGTCTTCCTCACCTCGACCCGCTACGTCGGCTCGGTCACGCCTCCCGACGTCGAGCAGCCGTTCTGGGGCCTCTACTACATCGAGAACAAGAGCACGCTCGCCTACTGGGGTCGCTACCGGATCGCCGCTGACGACACATTCTACGTGGAGCTCGACGACGGGAGCACGCTCGACGCCACCTTCCTCGACGGCCGCCGGAACCTCTGGTGGGAGAAGGGCGGGGACCGCTGCGGAAACGTCACGTGGGAGCAGTGGGCGCTCGACCGGCAGATGGAGAAGAACCGGTAGGCGGTGTCCGGAGGTTCTCTGTCCCAGGATCGAACGTCGCGGCCTCGCGGCTGAGGTTTCGTGGATCGCTCGAAATCCCGTTCGTCCGGAGACTTGCGTCTGAGCGAGTGGAGTGGCCCGCGGATTGCGTTTCTCCTGCGCGCTTGCACTACAACCTCATCAACAAGGAGAACCTGCCATGCCCCTCGATCCCAGGACACCCGAGCGTCCGTTTGCCTTGAACTTCTCCCTGAGCCAGCCCCAGTACTACGCCCGGGGCTCGCACCTCCCCGACCCCGAGGACCAGCAGGCCAAGAAGTGGTGGCAGAGCTTCACCAAGCCGCCCAAGGGGACCTACGGCACCGACTACCCGATCTACACCTGGTAGTTCGTCATCCGGCGAACCAGGGGAGCGTCCCGCCATGATCCTCATCGTGACCGGCTCCGCCGACAAGAGCGCCGACGCCGTCCTCGCCGCGCTCGACAGGCGGGGCGCCCCCTGGGTCCGCTTCGACACGGATGACCTCCCGCTCCGGGCGTCTGTCGTCCTCGATCCGGTCCGCCGCGATCGGAGCGCGCTCGTTCTGGGCAACGGGCGCCAGATCGCCATCGCGAGTCTTCGGGCTGCCTGGCTCTGGAAGGGGGCGCCCCACGACCTGCCCGAGAACCTCGCCCCGGCGGAGCGCGACCTCGTGGATGGGGCCTGCCAGGATTCCCTGGCGGGTCTCTTCGGGCTCCTCGCGGACCACGTGCTCGTCGTCAACCCGCCTGGCGCATTCCTCCGCGCGCACGACAAGGCGCGCCAGCTTCGCGTCGCCCGGGAGGCGGGACTCGCGGTCCCCGAGACCCTGATCACGAACTCGCCCGACGCGGCGCGCGACTTCTGCGAGCGGCTCGGCCGCGTCGTCTTCAAGATGGTGAACCGCTCTCTCTGGACGCGCCACGATCCGGATATCGGCGGGCGCGTCTTCACGCGCCTCCTGGGTCCCGGGGACGTGGAGGGACTCGGCTCGCTCCAGGGCTGCCCCGGGATCCTTCAGGAGTTCGTCGAGAAGCGCTTCGACATCCGGGTGACGGTCGTGGGCGGCGCGGTCCTCGCCGCGGAGATCCACTCCCAGGCCGACCCCAGGACGGCGATCGACTTCCGCCACCAGGTCGAGCTGGAGCGCCCGCTCGTCCACCGGCCGCATGCGCTCCCGGACCCGGTCGCCGGCGCGTGCCTCGAAGTCGTTCGCCGACTGGGGCTCGTCTACGGCGCGATCGACCTCGTGCTCGCGCCGGACGGCCGCTACGTCTTCCTGGAAGTGAACCCCTCCGGCACATTCGCATGGGTCGAGGAGCTCGCCGGCCTCCCGATCTCGGAAAGGATGGCGGAGCTCCTCGCGCGCGGGGCGTCCGGGCAGGGAAGCGCTCGGCCCGGCCCGGATCAGATGTCGTAGGAGCGCTACGTCGTCAGGGGAACGTTGAACGTGAATTGCGTCAGGTTCCCGAGTTGCGTCGGGATCGACCCGGTGAGGTACGCCAGCTGCCCGAGCTGCGTCGGGATCGACCCCGTGAGGTTCGTCAGCTGCCCGAGCTGCGTCGGGATCGATCCGGTGAGGTTCGACAGGCTTCCGAGCTGCGTCGGAATCGTGCCGGTGAGGCTGTTCACGCCGTACTTCAGGGTGCCGTAGGCCATATTGGGTTGTCGCTTTCTCGTTTCGGATTGGTTTCTTGGTTCCGGGAGAGTTCTATGCGGGACCACCGATTTCCTTTCCGAAGAAATTCTTGCTCCCCGCGAGCTCGGGCGGCATCCTGCCGTGCTCCTCTGCCGCAACCGCTCGGAGGTTCGATGCGCGTGCAAGGATCCGTGATACGCCGTGGAGTCCTCCTCGCGACCCTCGGCGCCTGCGCTCTCTCCCTCGCCGCCCGAGGGCAGGAGCCGGGGCCGCTCTCCACCCGCGGTCCCTGGCTCGTCGACGACGAGGGGCGCGTGGTGATCCTCCACGGCGCCAACGCCTCGAACCGCTCGAAGTCGCCGCCGTTCGAGCCCGACCTCGCAGAGGGCGACACGGAGCGCTGGCAAAAGATGGGGTTCTCGGTCGTGCGACTCCTCGTCCTTTGGGAGGGGGTGGAGCCCGAGAGGGGCCGCTACGACGACGGCTACCTCGCGCGGATCGGGCGCGCGATCGACCGGTTCGGCGGCGCCGGAGTGAGGGTCATCCTCGACATGCACCAGGACCTCTGGTCGCGGCATCTCTTCGGTGGAGACGGCGCGCCGGAATGGGCCGTCGAGAAAGGGCCGTACAAACCGCTCGCGCCCTGGTGGCTGAACTACGATAGCCCGGCCGTTCGGGCGAATTTCGACCGCTTCTGGACTTCCGCCGACCTCCAGGAGCACTACGCCCTCGCGTGGGAGCGCGTGGCGAAGAGCCTGGGAACCCACCCCGCGGTCATCGGCTACGACCTCATGAACGAGCCCCATCCGGGGACGGCGCGGCCCGGCGAGTTCGAGCGCGAGCGCTACGTCCCCTGGCTCGCCCGCCTGGCGGACCGCCTCCAGGCCATCACGCCGGACCGGATCGTCTTCCTGGAGCCCGTGACTCTGAACCCCACGCCCATCCACCTCTACGCGGGCCTCGCCGGACCGCGCCGTGTCTGGGCCCCGCACTACTACGACCCCCTGGTCGAGACCACCATGGCCTACCGCAGCCCTTTCCCCGCGCGAGTCGCGATCGGTCTCTTTTCCCGCCGCGCGCTCGCGGCCGGCTTCCCGCTTTTCTTCGGCGAGTGGGGCATGGTGCAGGGATGGGACCGCTCCGCGGACTACGTGCGCGACATGGCGAGTCTCTTCGATCGCTACCGGGCCGGATGGTGCTGGTGGGCCTGGGACCGCGAGGACGGCGCCGGCTTCGGGCTCCTCGCGGCGGACGGATCGCTCGGCCCGGCCGGCAAGTGGCTCGTCCGCGCCTACCCGCTCGCCACGGCCGGAACGCCCCGGTCATGGCGATGCGACCCCGCCGCGGGCACGTTCGAGATGACCTGGACGAACGACTCGGCGATCCAGCTTCCCACCGAGATCGTCCTTCCCCCGGACGTGTTCGGTCCGCGCGGCGGCCGCGTCGCGAGGAGCGACGGCGTGGCATCGACCGAGTACGACGCGTCGCGGTGGGCGCTTCTCGTCACCGCCTCCGGCGACGCGACCGAGTGCCGGATCGCGATCGAGCGCGAGTAGGAGCATCATCGGGAGCCGGGAGAGCGGGACTGCCCGCACGCGCGCGCCACCGTCGCGCGGCGTGGGTCCCGCGAGCCGGGGTATAATCCGCGAAGGAGATCTCGACATGCCCTCGCCCTTTCCTGGAATGGACCCCTGGCTCGAGCAGCCAGGGTACTGGATCGATGTGCACAACAGTTTCATCACCTACCTGCGCGACGACCTCAACGAGGCGCTCGGCGGACGGTACTTCGCTCAGGCCGGGGAGCGCGTGGTCATCGAGGACCGTGATGAGCTGCGTCGCGGGGTCTTTCCTGACCTCACCCTCGTGCGAATGCGCTCCGGGGAGGAAGCCGGCGTCGCGGTTGCCGAGCGTGCCACACCCGTGCGTGTCAAGGCAAAGGAGCTGACCTCGGAGTTCCGCGAGGCCTACCTGGAGATCCTCGATCGCACCGGGGAGAAGGTCGTCACCGTGATCGAGCTTCTCTCGCCCTCGAACAAGGCAGACGGCGCCGACGGCCGCGCCAAGTACCGCCAGAAGCAGCAGGAGATCCTCCGCAGCAACGTCAACCTGGTCGAGATCGACCTCCTTCGCGGAGGCTCGTGGACGGTCGCGATCCGGGAAGGCACGGCGCGGGACGGGCGGCGCTTCCACTACCTCGTCTCGGTCAGCCGCCCCGCCGACCGAACCGAGTTCGACCTCTATCCAATCCTCCTCTCCGACCGGCTCCCCGTGATCGGCATCCCGCTCAAGGCCGGGGACGACGATGCGCTCGCGGACCTACAGTCCCTCGTCGGGCGTTGCTACGATCGAGGCCAGTACGGGGCGAGGATCGAATACCGGAAGGGACCGTGGCCGCCGTTCTCGGACCTGGAGGCGGCCTGGGCGGCCGGGCTGCTCCAGGGCGCGGGGGTTCGCCGGTAGCGCGCTCGCTCGGATCGGCGCACGTCCACCTTCATAGTTCACAGGACTTGCCGGCGCTTGATCTCGAGGTAGGCGTTGATCGCCTCGATGCCCCAGCGGTCGGGGGGCGTCTCGACGACCATGGCCCCGAGGCGGCGGAGCTCGCGAAGGACCTGCTCCCGGTTCCACCAGAGATCGCGGGCGACGAGCGTGCGGGCGAGCTCGGCGCGGTCGGCGGGGAGGAAGCGCGCCCGGGCCTCGAGCGCGGGGTCGGAAGAGACGACGAAGACGGCGACGTGTTTCGCGGCGAGCGAGCGGGCGAGCCGGACGAGCTCGCCCGCTCGCTCCTCGTCCAGAGGGAGGTCAGTGAGGACGAGGACGAGCGTCCGGTGGCGGAGTCTTCGGCCGAGGTCGACCGCCAGGGCGAGGTAGTCGGTGTGGACGTACTCGGCCGAGAGGGCGGTCGCGAAGGACATCACGCGGCGCAGGTGTCCGGCGCCCCGCCCGGGGAGGACCCCGGGCTCCACCGTCGCGGCGAAGGAGAGGAGCCCCATCCGGTCCTCGATCCGGTTGGCGAGATAGGCGAAGACGACCGCGGCGTTCGCGGCGTGGTCGATCCGGGCGATCCGCCCGGCCCGCGCGGCCATGCGATGCCCGCGGTCGGTGCAGACGAGGATCTCCTGCGCGCGGTCGATCCGATACTCCTGGACGATGAGCTTCTTGTGCCTGGCGGTGGCCTTCCAGGCGATGTCGCGGAAGTCGTCTCCCTCCTGGTACTCGCGAAGCCGGTCGAACTCCTGGCCCTTGCCGCGCCGCGGGGCCGTGCGGTTCCCGAGCCCCCGGAGGGCGATCTGGTTGAGCTGGCGGTGGAGCCTCCCCACCGCCCGAAGGTTGGGGAGCACAGCGAGCGCGCCGGGGCTTCCGGCGGCCAGGACGCGCTCCGCGAGTCCCCAGGAAGTCGCCGCCACGGCGGCGGGTTCGAGGATCTCGTTCCCGCGGGCGATCCCCCGCACCCGGAAGGAGACCTCCATCGCGCGGCCGGGAAGGCAGACTCCCCGGGCGGAGGACGATCCTTCCGCCACGAGGGCGGGCCAGCGCTGGCGAATGACGAGCGAGACGGGCCGCCTCGCGCTCGTCCAGAGGGTCGTCCCGACCTCCTCTTCCTCGTCGAGGTCGAGGGCCACGAGACCCCGGCGCTCCAGCGAAACTTTCAGCCGAGAGAGGAGCGCGGCCTCGGTGAGCGCGCTGAGGAGCGTTGCCGCGGCGAGCACGGCGAGGACCCGTCCGAGCTCGGGGACGAGAGGCACCGCCAGCGAGGCCGCGGCGAGCGCGGCGAGGACAGGGACGAGCCGGGGTCCGGGGCGCATCGCTATGTAATTTCCGGTGCGACATAGCTCTTAGGAACCCAGGAACCCAGGAAAAGCCAGATCGATTCCTGGTTTCCTGGGTTCCTCATGGTTATTCCTTGGGCCAGTCTCGAATTACGCACCAGGAACTACCTGGGCACCTCGACCTGCTCGAACGTTCGCCGGAGGACGTCCTCAAGGACCGTCCCTTCCATCTCGGCCTCGGGGGTGAGGATCACGCGGTGGACGAGGACGGGCGAGGCCATCTCCTTCACGTCGTCGGGGGTCACGAAGTCGCGCCCGCGGAGCGTGGCGAGGGCGCGGGAGGTCTCAAGGAGCGCGATCCCGGAGCGCGGCCCGGCGCCGAGCTGAACCGACGGGTCCCGCCGGGTCGCCGAGACGACTTTCTGGATGTACTCCAGGACTTCTTTCTCGGCCCGGACCTCGCGCGCGACAGCTCGCCGGGTCTCCAGGAGCTCCTCGCGGGAGAGGACGGGCGTGAGCGCCTCGACCGCCTCGTCGTGGAGGCGCCTTCCGGCGGCGTAGGCCGAGAGCATCGCCGTCTCGTCGGCGGGCTCGGGGTAGTCGATCGCGATCTTCATGAGGAAGCGGTCGCGCTGGGCCTCGGGAAGGGGATAGGTCCCCTCGAACTCCACGGGGTTCTGCGTGGCGAGCACCGTGAAGACGGGGCTCACCTCGCGGCGGACTCCGTCGGTCGTCGCGGCGTGTTCTTGCATCGCCTCCAGGAGCGCCGACTGGGTCTTGGGAGGCGTCCGGTTGATCTCGTCGGCGAGCAGGAGGTCGGTGAACAGGGGGCCGGGACGGAACTCGAACTCGTTCGCCTTAGGGTTGAAGATGTTCGTCCCGACGAGATCGGCCGGCATGAGGTCGGGCGTGAACTGGATCCTGCGGAAGCGGCAGCCCAGGAGTCGCGAGAGGACGAGCGCGAGCAGCGTCTTCGCGGTTCCGGGAACCCCCTCCAGAAGGGCGTGGCCTCCGGCGAGGAGGCAGACGAGGAGCCTCTCCTTCACCTTCTTCTGGCCGACGACCACCGAGTCGACGCCTTCGGAGAGCCTGCGGAACGTCTCGCACACGCTAGCGACACTTGGCATCTTCGATCATCCGGTAGGCCTGGTTCATTCGGTCGAGTTCGTGCCGGAACGCGCGCCGGCCGCGCGCGCGGCGCGGGCGACTCTTCTTCCCTGACGGCGGGGCCTGGGAGGGCGCCGGACCGGTGAGTAGTTCCCGCATCTTCGCTTCGAGAGCGGCTCCGGAGAGTCCGAACGCCGTGGCGACCTCCCGCTCGAGGTTCTTGCGATGGAGGCGGAGCGCATCCTGGGGGGAGAGCGCCCGGTGGTAGAGTCCAGCAAGCGAATCGACGAGCTCGACCGCCTCGGTGCGGGTCTCCCCCGGGCCGTGGTCCGGCAGGCCGACGCGGCTCGCCCGGCGCCAGAAGAGGATCGTCCCTGTAAGAGCCGCGAGGGCGACGAGCGGGCCGAGCCCCCAGTCTCGGAGGATCTCGACGGGACCGATCTCGCTTGCCAGGCCGTGCGCGGCCTCGTCGAAGTAGACGGGGCGCCCGGTGCCAGCGAGGGCCGAAAGCAGCGCGAGATGGTCTCCCTCGGCAAGGCCGGCGTTCCGGAAGATCACCGGCGACGCGAAGACGAGGACCTCCCCCTCCCCCATCGGAAAACGGGCGGCGAAGATGTCGTCGCCCCGGACGAGAACCGCCTGTCCCCTCGATAGCGCGGGGCCGGAAAGGACGTGCTGGCCCTTCGCCACGATCCGCTCGACCCCCGGCCAGACCGGAGCGACCTTCTCGATCTCGCCCGCGTCCCGGCTCCCGACCTCAAGATCGCCGTAGTCCCCTTCCTCGAGAGCGAGGACGAGCCTCCCTCCGCCGCGCGCAAAGTCCTCCTGATGGGTGTCCAGAAAAGTGCGACCCGCCGGTTCCGGGCCAAGGCGGAAGACAACAGCGTCGGGCGCGACTCCCGACCGCTCGAGGGGACGTGTGAGCTCCCGGACCCGATCCGCCCCGAGCCGGCGCCTGAGGTAGCCGTACGCGAGAGAAGACCCGGGACCGCCGGTGTTGTGGATCGAGTCCTCGTCGAAAACCTCCTTCGCGACGCGCGGGTCCCGCGCGAGCCAGGCCACGGTTCCCGCGAAGTAGGCGGCGGCGGCGAGCCAGGGCAGCGCCCTTCTCATCGCGTTCACGCGACCCCCCGCCGCGCGCCGGCCTGGTCCAGGATGCGGCGCGACCGGCCGGAAAAAGAGTCGTGGAGCTCCGCGTTCGCCTCGCCCCTCCCGTACCAGAGCCGGTCGAAGTCGCGCGTGATCTCGACGAAGTCCGGCCGGTGCTGGAAGGCGACCGGGAGCTGCAAAACGTACTCCCAGTTCGTCCTGCCCTTGCGGTACTGGAGAAGACCGGCGCGGCAGAGCGTCGAGAGCACGGCGAGGTACCAGGCGCGGGCCGATTCGCGGAAACGCCCCTGGGCGGCGAGCTCGAGAGCGAGCCGCTCCCACTCGCTCACCGTGCGGGCGAGCGGGTTCTCCTCGATCGGCCTCGCCCGCGCCTCGCCCGCGCGCACCTCGGGTTCGGGCTCCTTCGCCTGCCTGTTCCGGAATGCCCGCCAGGCGAGGACGAGAATGATCGCCGCGACGAGGCCGATCATCGCCCAGACCCAGGGTGCGATGCCCGGCGCATCCGCGGCAGGGACCACGCGGGGCTCGAAGAGATCCCGAAGCCAGGCGAAGAAGTCCTGGATCTTCTCCCGGAGCCACCGGGCGGCATCCTCGATCCATTTCTGGACGCGTTCCGGGAGAGAGATGTCGGCGTCGGGATCGATTCCCTCGACAGGGATGCCCCCGACCTCTCCCCCCTCGCGCATCTCGCGCGCTTCCTCCTCCCGGCGCAGCGATTCAAGGAGCTCCCGGTCGGACGGCGAGGCGTCCGGCGGAGCGCGGGACGCATCGAGCTCGCGAATCAGGATCTCGAGCCGGGGGAGCATCTTCAGGAACTCGTCGCGGTCCTTCGCGCGGGAGAGCGGCCCCAGGACCGAACGGTCCGCGGCAAACTCGAGCTCGCCGTCGCGGACGCGGATCGGGAGGAGCGAGGCCGCGCGGTCGCGGACCGCCGCGAGCTCGTCCGCCTCGATCGCGTCCCGGATCGCGACCAGCCGGCGGTGGTACTCGCTCGCCGAGATCGCCTCCGCGGCCGCCGGCGCGGCGGCGGCGAGGGAAAGCGAGAGGGGGAGGACGAGCGCCAGGAGGTGTCTCACGCCCGGATCGCTCCCGCGCGGATCCGCGAGAGCCAGGCGCGGAGGTCCTCTCCCGACTCGCGCTCGCGGAACCGCCGCACCAGGACGAGACTCGCCGCGAGCCAGAAGGGCTCGACGACGAGGAGCGATCCCGCGATGAGGAGGAGCGCGAAGAGCCGGTTGGTGGGAAAGAGGATCGCCGCCCACGCGGTGAGGTCGGCGCCCCATCCGGAGGAGAGCCAGAGGCCGATCTGGAAGAGAAGGAGGAGGTTCACGGCCGCAAGAAGGAACGCGAGGGCAAGCATCGCGTAGATCCCTCCGATCGCCCGGATGGCCACCGCGGGCCGCACGAGGTCGGCGACGGGCCGGAGGAGCCCCACGCGCTCCTGGGCGAGCGCCACCGCGGGCGCTATCCCGGCGAGCGGTATCGCGAGAAGCGGCACGAAGCCGGTGAAGACCAGCGCACAGGAGACGGTGGCGAGGAGTAGCGCGAGATAGAGGTAGCTTGCGAAAGGGACGAGACCGACCCAGAGTGCCCGGACGCCAGAGCGCGGCGCTCCCGCGAGGTGGGAATCCATGGCTCGCACGAGCAGAAGTCTCCCGTAGAGGGCTGGAACGAGGGCGGCGAACACGGCGAGCGAGAGCCCCCGGAGGTGGTCTCCGTACCGGCCTGCGGTCCTCCCCAACACCAGGAGGTCGTCGATGAACCGGACCTGGAGGAAGCGGCAGGGGAGGGCGAGGAGCCAGTAGACGCCGAGCCACGGGGAGGCGACGCGGGGGAGGACCGAGGTCGCCTCGTCGAGAATCGGAATCGGCGCGAGCGTGTCCCTCAAGCGTCACCCCCCGACGAGGAGGACGCCGGCCCAGACGAGGAGCCGGGTGGCCGCGAGGAAGAGCCCGGCGACCGCCCCTCCCCAGATCGTCCAGGCAACCAGGCCCGACCGCCGGCGCTCGCCCTGCCGCCGGCGAGCGAGGCACGTCGCGCAGTAGTGGATCCCCTCCCACTGCGTCGAGCACTCCCGGCAGACGACCTTCCGGCACCCGATGCAGACCGCCGTCCCGGGCCTGTCGGGGTGGTTGGCACAGGTCTCCCTCGCGAGCGCCGCCATGGGTGCCCATGGTAGACGAGCGAGGGAAAAGGGCCATCGGAGATTTCCGTGCGCTCCTTGACACGAAACGCTATGCTCTTGGGGTCTCCCAGGGACCCACGAATCGAGGGCTTAGGAACATGACATTCGTCGTCGCTGAACCGTGCGTCAACTGCCGCTACACCGACTGCGTCGAGGTCTGCCCCGTCGAGTGCTTCTACGAGGGCCTGAACTTCCTCGTGATTCATCCGGACGAGTGCATCGACTGCGCCGCGTGCGAGCCCGAGTGCCCCGTCACGGCGATCTTCCCCGAGGACGACCTCCCCGCGAAGTGGGCGGAGTACAAGGAAATCAACGCGAAGTTCGCCACCGAGTGGCCGAACATCACCGAGAAGAAGGGCTCCCTCCCCGACGCCGAGAAGTGGAAGGACGTCCAGGAGAAGAGGAAGGAGTTCCAGGAAGCGCCCGCCGGCGGGTAGCGTCCCGCCGGACCTCCGCGGGCCTCCGCGGGGCGAGACCAGGAGCTCATCCCAAGAGCCCGGACTCGAGCTCGGTGGAATGAGGGGTTTTCGGAAGAGCTCTCAGAGCGTCCCGAACGCGGGGTGGTAGCGAGCGGTTCCCGTGCTCCCGCGGAGCGCTCCGGGCACGAGCTCCAGAGCCATGAACACATCCTCGGGCACGTCGTACTCGCTGCGGAACCCGAACCGGACCGACGGGGCGAATCCGAACCGCGGGTAGAAGCCCGGGTGGCCCAGAACGACCACGGCGGCGAAGCCAAGTGTGCGACATGTGTCGAGGCCGGCGCGCACGAGGGCGGAGCCGATGCCTCGCCGCTGGTGCGCCGGTGCGACGGCCATCGGCCCCAGGCCGGCGATCCGCAGCTCAGCGAGGGCATCCAGGGTCACCGGCGAGAAAGTGATGTGGCCCACGATCGCCCCGCCCTGTTCGGCGACGAGCGAGACGAACGGTTCGGCCCCCGCGCGGAGGGCGTCGACAAGGTCCGCCTCGGCCCGAGTCGGGAAGGCGGCGAGGGTCACCGCGCGGATGGCAGGTGCGTCGGCAGCGGTCTCAGGGCGGACGC
>JACQVV010000452.1 GCA_016209595.1 Planctomycetota bacterium | reverse complement strand
CCCCCCCCCCCCCCCCCCCCCCCCAATAGCCGAGACGCTTCCAAGCGGGGTTTTCGGTGGAGGAGGAAAGGCCATCCTGTCCGATGACGTCCAGCACGACGAGCGCTTCGACGGCTCCGAGTCGCTCAAGTTCGACTCGATCCGCAGCCTCGTCTGCGCGCCCCTGGAAGTGCAGAAGGAACGCCTGGGCATCCTCTATGTCGATGTCCGCGAGTCGAAGACGTCCTACACGCGAGACGACCTCTCGCTCCTCGTGACGATCGCCAACCAGGCGGCGGGCGCGATCCAGAACGCGAGGCGGTACACGAGCTCGCTGAAACAGAACCTCGCGCTGCGCGAGCGGCTGAACTCCGAGTACCACATGGTGGGGGAGAGCCCTCCCATCCGCGAGATCTTCGCCAAGATCGAGAAGATCGCCGCCTCCGACGCCACCGTGCTCATCAAGGGGGAGACCGGGACCGGCAAGGAGCTCGTCGCCCGCGCGATCCACGACATCTCGCCCCGCCGCTCCGGGCCCTTCGTCGCCGTCAACTGCGCGGCCATGACCGAGAGCCTCCTGGAGAGCGAGCTCTTCGGGCACGAGAAAGGGGCCTTCACGGGGGCCGTGAAGGACTCGCCGGGGAAGTTCGAGCTTGCCGACGGAGGGACGCTCTTCCTCGACGAGATCGGCGAGATGAGCCCCGCGACCCAGACGAAGCTCCTGCGGGTCCTCCAGGAACGGAGCTTCCACCGGGTCGGCGGGACGAAGCTCGTCTCGATTGACGTGCGGAACCTCTCGGCCACGACCAAGGACCTCGATCTCATGATCCGCGAGGCGACCTTCCGCCAGGACCTCTTCTACCGCCTCGCGGTGGTCCCGCTCGCCCTGCCGCCGCTCCGGGAACGACCGGGAGATGTCCAGCTCCTCGCAGCCCATTTCCTCGATCGGTTCAACGGCGCGATCGGGAAGTCACTCCGGGGCTTCGAGAACGAGGCGATGAAGATGCTGCGGGCCTATCACTGGCCCGGAAACGTCCGGGAGCTCAGGAACGTCGTGGAGCGGATCGTCGTCCTGTGCGACAAGGAGTGGATCGGAGTCGAGGACCTCCCCGCGAACATGACCGGCGAGGAGCTCAAGGTCGGCGTCCAGGAGACGATCAACGCGGGAAACCTTGCCCTCCCGGAGATCATCGCCCGCACCGAGAAGCTCTGCATCGAGCTCGCCCTCAAGAAGGCGAGGGGGAAGAAGGTGGAGGCGGCCCGCGTGCTCAAGATCAGCCGCCCCACCCTCGACAAGAAGATCCGCGAGTACGAGATTGACTTCTCGAAGTAGCGCGCCCGCCGTGGCCGCGCTCCTTCTCTCGTTCTTCCTCGCGAGTTGCAGGGCGGACGCGCCGATCGGCGCCGCGGAGGGAAACGCCGGGGGTCACCACCGCGACGTGGACCGGTACGTCCCCTCCGAGGCGCGGGCGTCCCTCGCGACCGTCCTGTTCGTGCCGGGCGGGGGCTGGGTCCGCGACGGGCGCAGGGAGGACCGAGAGGTCTACAAACGCGTCGGTCGCTCGATCGCGTCCCACGGTTTCGCCGCGGCGGTGATGAGCCATCGGGTCGGGGGCGAAACCGGTTATCGGGAGCAGGCGGGCGACGTGGCGCGCGTCCTCGCTTCGATGTTCCGCCGATCGAGCGACACGGACCGGAGCGCGGAAGGCGTCTTCCTCGCCGGCTTCTCCTCCGGCGCCCATCTCGCGGCCCTCGTCGCACTCGACCCCCGTTACCTCGCGGCCGAGGGGCTGAGTCCCTCGGTTCTCGCCGGCGTGATCGGAATCTCGGGGGTCTACGATCTTCCGGCCCTGGCGGGATCGGAGTCGGCCCGCGAGACCCTCGTGCCCGCCTTCGGGCCTGATCCGCGGGCCTGGGTAGATGCGTCTCCGGTCTTCCACGCTGGTCCCGGGGCTCCGCCTTTTCTCCTTCTCGCCGGAGAGGAGGAAGGAGCGGCGATGGCGGGCCAGGCCGCCACTCTCGCCGAGGCCCTTCGGCTCCAGGGAGGCCGGGCCCGCGTCGCCATTCTGCCGGGGCGCGACCACGATTCGGTGGTCCTCGACTTCGGGAACGAAGGCGATCCGGTTCTCGCCGAGATCGCGGCGTTCCTGGAAGTACCATGAGTGGATCAAGGAAGGGAACCCGGAGATCAGCACCATCTCGATTCACCTGCGGGACAGCTCGGCGATCCGCAAGAAGGCTGGCGATCGGTAGCCACCGACCGCGAAGAAAAGTCCGAGAGAAGTTCCGCGCGCTTTTCCGGTATCCTCCACGGAGATGGTCGGCACGGCATTGGAGGGAACGCCATGAACTGCCCGTCCTGCGGGTACGCAAATGGTCTTGGCACCTTGACTTGCAGTCTGTGCGGAGGCGTGCTCCAGCGTGCCTCCGGAAAGGGGACGACGAGCGTGGTCGCCGCAGCCCCCGGGACACCCCCCGTTCCTGCCGCGGCCCCCTGGACGCCGCCCGTCCCCGCCGCGGCGCCACGGACGCCTCCCGGTCCCGCCGCGGCGCCCTGGGCGCCTCCCGGTCCGGCCGCGGCGCCCTGGGCGCCTCCCGGTCCGGCCGCGGCGCCCTGGACGCCCCCGGGTTTCGCGGGGAACCTCCGGCCGCCGACTACGGCAGCGGGTCTCGCCCGACCCCGCGCGAACGCGGGGTCCCCCGCGCCTTCCTCCAAGAAGCCCATCCTGATCGTCCTCGTCGCGTTCGGCGGGTTGGCGGTCGTGGCGGGCGGGGCGGCGTTCGTCTACATGGCGGTTTTCGCGTCGGCGTTCGGAATCTCGGACGAGCATCCGCTCGGGGAATTCGAAAAGCTCGATCGGGCTCTCGCGAAGTACGACCTCTCCAAGGAGGAGGTGCCCACCGAAGTCCCCGGCGCGGAGGGTGTCATCCGCACATTCAAGTACACGGAGAAGGGGGCCCAGGCGGGGGCGGCGAAGCAGTTCGTGATGGTCCTCACCGATTCCGACCTCGAGGTCGGCGGGATCGGAGGCCAGTGGCTCAACCCCAAGTTGGTCGCAGGCCAGTTCTCCAAGGCAGGACAGTTCCTCACCGCCTATTGGGAGGAGATGGGAGGCGCGGCCGAACCGGAGTTTGCTCCCTATCCCCAGGGCCGGAGCGGGGCCAACGGCTACGCGAAGAAGGCCCGGCACGTGACCGAGAAGACAGAAGGAGCGTGGATCCACGAGTACGACCCCGACATCCTCACGATCGAGTTCCACCTCAAGGACGACAGCCGGATCCGCGATCAGGTCGAAAACAAGAGATGGAAGTGATCCCTTCGCTTGCACAGGAGAGCGCGAGATGAACCCGACGAGTGACGGCCAGGGACCCATGTGCGCATCGCCTTGGAGACCGCAATTCCAGTCGTTCCTCCCACAGGCCGTGGGAGCAGATCCCCGGCCCCCCGTGCGAACGTCCGTGGCCAAGGACGCGAGCCTCGCGCTCAAGGCGGCCGTGGCCATCCTGACCCTCTGCGGGGGAGTCGCGCTCTTGGCCTTTGGAGCGTGGTTTGTCTACACGCGATTCCTCGCTCCCGAGTTCGGGATCGGGAGCGGGCACCCTCTCGGGACGCTCGAGGGGATCGACAAGTCGCTCGCCAAGCGCGGCCTTGAAAAGAGCGAGCTTCCCCCCCAGTCCGTGGGTTACTCGGAGACGATATACACATTTTGCTACGCTGGAACCGTGACCGCGGAAGGGGCGCTTCCCGAACTCGTCGTCGTTCTCACAAGCGACAAGTCCGAGGTCCTGGCGGTGGGCGGACAATGGACCGGTGCGGGCGCTCCGGCAAGCGGGACGCCGGAGGCGGGGCGCTTCCTCGCCGACTACTGGAGGGCGGCGGGCGCGGGCGAGCCGACCTTCGAGCCCCATCGTGGAATCGCCCCGACGGCGAAGCGGGCGTTCTACGCGGGCCAAAAGTTCGAGGGCCAGTGGATCCGGGAACAGGACCCTCCCGACCAGCGAATGACCATCCTCCTCCTGAAGCGGATAGAGCTGCCCATGCTCTACAGGTTGTTCGCTCCGTCGCGGGCAGGGTCACCGACTGGCGGCGACGCCGAGGATTAGGACCGCGCGGCCGAGCGCATGTTGTCCTGCAAGAGGGAGAGGATCGTCTCGCGGGTCGCGTTCGCCTGGGCTTCGATCCCGGTCGCCGCGGCGGAGAGCACCTGGTTCCGCACGAGATCCGCGGCCTCCGCGCCGAAGTCCGCGTCTCGGATCGAGGACACGGTGTTCACGAGATTCAGGATCTCGGCGGCGTTCGCGAGCCCGATCGACGCGGCCTCGTTCGTCTTGGCCCCGAGGATCGAGCGGAGCCGGGCGATCTTGTCGATCGCCTGGTCCACGGCGGCGGCCGTCGATCCGACTTCGATCGTGAGCTCGTCGCCGAGCGCGGCCACTCCGGTGAGCGTGAACTGGATGTTGGCGACCGTGTTCGGCACGCCCGACACGAAGGCGACGTTCTCGGCGATCGGCCCGCTGACGCTCCCCGTGACGTTGAAGAGAAGAGGCGTGATGAACTCGACGAGGATCGACTCCGCGGGCATTCTCTCGTCGGGGTCGACGATCGTCGGGTAGCCCGTCAGGACGAGCCCGCCACCCGAGAGTGTTGTGCCGCGGATCGCGGTCGGGAACTCCGACAGGTCGAAGGGGACGAGGTCGAGCGCCGAAGGCGAAACCATGTCGATGTGGTACGGGACCTGGTCGTCCCCGGTCGTCTCCGATCCTGACTGGATGGCGCCACCGGGCGAGACGAGGATCGACTGGACGACCGTCACCGGGGGAACGATCGTCCCGAAGTCAATCTCCAGCGAGGAGCCGTCCGGAGTGTACGCCGTCTCCGTGGTCCCGGCTGGCGCGACGAAGATGGGACCCCGATCGAGGCTCGTCCCGAAGGTGAAATCCGTGTCGATCGTGAAGGTGGTGCCCACGGCGTACTGGCCCCCCTGCGCGATCGTGAAGGAGAGCCCCTGGCCAAGGCCCCCGCCTCCCGGGTCGCTGATGTAGGCGATCCCTGACGTGGCGTTCGCGTGGGCGCCGGAGACCGAGCCCGTAACGCTGAAGACGTCCGCGCCGTCGTTGTCGGTGATGACGGTGAGAGTGAAGGTCTCCTGGACGAGCGTGTTCACCGGCGTCACCGCCGGCGCCGCGCTGAAGGCGCCGCCGGGTGGAAGGACGGAGATGTTCGTCCCGTTCTGGTTTCGCACCCAGACGTCGCCGTCCGCGCCCTGGAAGAGGACGCGCGACGAGTCCGGCGAGAACGACGGGCTCGTCCCGCCGCCCGGATTCGGGGAAGCAGGAGGGGTCTGCGTGATGTCGGTTGCCGCGGGGCTCGAGCCGTCCGAGTTGATGGTGTAGATCTGGCCGCCGCTCGAGAAGGCGAGCCGGGCGTTACTCGGCGAGAGATCGAAGTCGGCGCTCCCGGGCGGGATCGCGCCCCCCGAGAGCGTGATGGTCGCGCCGGTCAAGAGGTTCCGGCGCTGGATCTGACCCAGCCCCGTGTTGAAGAAGAAGACGAAGGTCGAGGTCGAGTCGAACTGGTGGTTCGCTCCGGTCACCACGGGCCCCAAGGGCACGGTCATGTCCTTCACGCGCCCCCCGGCCCCCGTCTGGAAGCCCACGAACCGGCCGTCCGGCGAGAGGTCGTCGATCGAGATCGCGCCCACGCCCAGCGCCTGGAGTACGGCCCCGCCGGTCAGGTTCCGGGTGATGAGGTCTCCCGCCGCCGTGAGGTAGGCAATCCGCGTTGCGTTGTCGGAGATCTGAGGGTCGATCTCGCTCCCGCCCTCGCCCGAGACCTGGTTGATGGCCCCCGAGACGAGGTTCTGCCGGAACACGTTGTTCGCGGTATCGACGCCGCCGTTCGTGAACTGGAAGACCTGCTGCCCGGCGTCGTCTCCGAGGAACAGGTTGTTGAACGTGGGGAACCGCGCGATCCCCCGGATCGTTCCGGGCTGAGCGAAGATGCCCAGGGGCACGGCGGTGATGTTGTTCGGTCCGGGCGGCGCCGGCGTGTCGTCGATCTCGCGGATCGTGCCGGCGGTGTTGACGACGAAGAGGCTTCCCGTGGGGGTGCTCGGATCGTGCTCGAGACGCAGGATCGCGCCGGGACCGAGGCTCCCGTAGTCGATGCCGCCATTGAGCTGGACCCCCGCGGTCGTGACCCGGTAGATGAACCCCGTCGCGGCGTCGCCCAGACGCAAGTTCGCCCCGTCGTAGGCGAGGCCGGTGGGTGCTGCTCCGGCTCCAGTGACGTTGAAGACGTAGGTGTCGCCCGTGAGGACGTTCGCGCCGGCGCCCTCGAAGCCGCCGTTCGGGACGCCCAGGAGAAGCGTGGCGGAGACGTCGTTCACGCCCGCCGGGGTGATGACCACCGAACCGCCGGGAGTCGGCGAGGTGACGATGAGCCGGCCGCCGCCCGAGGCATCGAAAGTCGTCGTCGTGGCGACGCCAGTCGCGGCGAGGATCTTGGCGTCGATTCGCGCGGCGATCGCGGCCCCCCCAGGCCCGAGGGTCCCGCCCGGGAACTCCGGATCGCCGAGCGTGATGAGGTCGATCGCGACCGGGCCGAGGCCGTCGATGTTCACCACCATCGAGTCGTTCAGGCCGTCGGTCACCGTTGCTGCTGCCATGCCGAAGGCGCCGCGGCTCGCCCCGTCGAGGCCCCCACCCAGAGTGAACGTGATCCCGTCCACCGTGATCGGCACTCCGGACGCGAAGGGCGCGAGCGGTCCGAAGCTCCCGGATTCTGAGCCGGAGACCTGATACTGGATTCCCCCTCCCGCGTCCTCGGTGAATGTGAGCGTCAGGGTCTCACGGACCTGGACCGACGCCGGGGCGGTGACAGCCGGCCCGACGGCCTCGTTCACCGAGCCGCCGACGCCCAGCGTGAGCGTCCCCGACGCGACGACCGACGCGGTCGGGGCGGCGAACGTGGCGACCGGCGTCGCGACGCCGCCCGCGATCGTGAAGCGGTGAATGACTCCGTTCGTGGCATCCAGGCCGAAGAAGGTCGTCCCGCCGAAGTAGGTCAGGCCGTCCACGGTCGCGCCGGGTCCGACGAAGACCGGCGCGAGACTCACGATTCCCCCTACCGGCGTCCCGTCCACGTTGAATTCCTGGATCCCCGGAAGCCCACCCGCGGCGTTGTTGTCGGCCGCGAAGAGCGTCCCGGTGAGGGTGCTATAGGCCATCTCGTCCACATCGTTGATGGACGGGTTGACGGGGAAGAGCGACGGCGAGACGTAGACGAGCTCCTGCGTGCCGGGGAAGAGAGACGCGGGCGTGATGTCGTAGTCGAAGTCGTTAACGCCCTCCGCGAGCTGCGTGGGGACCCCCGCAAAAGTGACCTGGAAGATGCCGCGGTTCGGGCCGTTGTCGGCCTCGAAGATGATCGAGTTCTGGTCGGGTCCGATCCGGACGTCGGCGACGTTCGCGAAGCCGGCCGTCAGGTTGGTCGGCGGATCGAAGCCCGTGGCGTCCTGGACCCACCAGTTCCCGCCGGCCTGGAACACGAAGTTGTTGTTGGTCATGGCGACTGTCGTGCCGCCGCCGTCCGTGACCTGCCCCTCCTCGCCCAGACCGACCGTGGCGGCCGACGTGTCCACGCCGACTACCGCCGCGCCGCCCCGGAAACTCACGAGCTCGTGGAAGCCGAGCGAGATCGTGCTGAAGGCCGGGACCCGAACCCCGACCGCGCCGACCCCCGCCGAGGAGGCGATCGAGACCGTGGCCGTGCGCTGGAAGTCGCCGGTGAGTAGCGGGACCCGGCCCGCGCGCGTGGTGTCCCCGATCCTCGCGATCGAGTCGAGGATCTGGTCGGCCTCCTTCTGGAGCGCCTCGTTCGCCGCGGCGTCCGGGTACCGCTGCGACTGGACCGTGAGTTCCCGGAGTTTCACGAGAAGGTCCGAGACCTCGCCCAGGGCTCCCTCGGCCGTGGCGATCAGGTTCGTGCCGTTCTGGATGTTTTCGTTCGCCTGCTCCAGGCTCCGGACTTTGGCGCGCAGGACGTCGGAGACAACGAGCCCGCCCGGGTCGTCGGACGCCTTGCGGATGCGGAGTCCCGAAGAGAGATGGCCGAGCGTCCGATCGAGCCGCTCCCGGACGATCCGCTGGCTCCCCAGCGTCCCCGGAAGGGACTCGATCCCCCGGCTCAGTTGGATGAACACGGCACCGATAGGGAGGATTCCCCTCCCCCTGGAGAAGGGGAGGGGGCCGCTGGCACGGCGTTCGCCCAATCCCCGCAGGTCTTACGGCACAACAGGTTTCCGCGAACGCCGTGGGTGCGACGAAGAGGGGGAGGGGGCCGTTTCCCTCCCCCTGACACGGAGGGCCGGACCGCTCTCGCGCAGAGGATTCCGAGCATCCAACACCTCCTTGTGTTCTACTCATCCGGGCGCTTCCGTGCGCCCGGGGAACCTCGTCCGGCTGGGTCCGGAGACAACTTCATTTGTCTTATCGGCGCCTTTGGCGAAGAGCTTGAGGGGTTTTTTGAGATTTTTTTTCCCCCCCTTCTGATCACTGGCCACTGATCACTGGCCACTGATCACTGACCACTGATCACTGACCACTGATCACCGACCACTGATTTGCCAGCCCCTCTCCCGAGGTTCTATAATCTCCTTGGCCGCAAGAATCAGCCGCGCCGTCTGGAGAGAGAGACTTCCCCCTTGAAGCCCGCCGAGACCGGGGCTTCCACACCCGAGGCGATTCCCTGTCCGGGCTGCGGCAAGTCACTTCGCCTGCCGCCTCTCGTTGACCAGTCCATGGGCCTGTGCCCGTACTGCGGCTCCGAGATGGATCTCGGCCGCTGGCAGACCGGAGACGCTTCGGGTCCTGGCGAGTCGGGCCCGGGCTCGCTCGTGGGAAGGCGGCTGGGAGGCTACCGGCTCCTGCGGATCATCGGGCGTGGCGGGATGGGCCACGTCTACCTCGGCCAGGACGAGATGACCCATCGCCAGGTCGCGGTCAAGGTGCTTCGCGAGGAGCTCACTCACCGCGCCCGCGCCGTCGAGCGCTTCGAAAGGGAGTCCGAGGCCCTCGCCCGTCTCGACCACCCCAACATCGTCTCGCTCATCGACCGCGGCCGGGAGGAGGGGTACTACTACCTCGTGATGGAGCGCGTCGGGGCGGGAAGCGGGCAGCCGACGTCGATCCGGAGCCTGATCCGCCGCCGGGCCCTCACGATCCCGCAGTCGATCCGGATCGTGCAGAAGATTCTCTCCGCGCTCTCCGCCGCGCATTCGAGGGGGATCGTCCACCGCGACATCAAGCCGACGAACGTCCTCGTGGACGACAACGGCGAGGTGAAGGTGACCGACTTCGGGATCGCCCGCGTCTTTCGTTTCGGGGACGCGCCCGGGTCCGATCGAACGGAGGCGGGGGGCGAGCAGGTCGTCCTCGGTTCGGTCGCCTACATGGCGCCGGAACAGAAACGAGGACTCCCGACCGTCGATCACCGGGCCGACATCTACTCGGTCGGCATCCTCTTCTACGAGATGGTCGTCGGCCGGAGGCCGGCTTTGAAGTACGTGCCGCCGAGCGAGATCCTCCCCGGCCTCGGCGCCTTCCTGGACGGCGTGATCGCCCGGGCGATCGAGGAGTCCTCCGCCCGCCGCTACCCCTCGGCGAGCGAGATGCTCGCCGCCATCGAGGAGGCCCTCGACGCGCCGGGAGGAGACACGGTCACCTCGACTCGCGTCGCCGTCGCGGAGCTGGAGTGGGGTGAAGAACCCGAGTCCGAGCCCGTACGGGGCGAGTACACCTGCCCCATCTGCGGGAAGACCGGCCCGAGCGACCGGGAGAGGTGCTTCTACTGCGGGCTCTCCAAGCGGCGCCGCTGCGTCGCCTGCGGAGGACAGGCCGAGCTCGCCGCGATGGCGTGCCCCCGGTGCAAGGTCCGGCTCCCCGACCTCAAGGGACTCATCGGGCTCCTGCGCGGCGCGGAAGCCACGTTCGAATCGTTCCGGAAGAACCCGCGACGGTCGGCGAAACGGGTCGACGAAGCGAAACGCCTGCTCGAGCGGTACACTCGCGCCCTGAGGCTCGGAGCCGACAAGCGAGACGTGCAGGCCCGCGTGCTGGAGGTGAAGGGGGAGCTCGTGCGAATGCTCACCGCCAGCGCCCGGAGCCACATCGCCCGGGAACGAACCGATCTCGCCCGTGTCGAGTTGGAGCAGGTCCTGTCGCTTGCCGACTCCCCCGAGGCCCGGAAGCTCCTCGACAGCATCGATGCCGCCTGGAGTGCATGTGCGACCCCGGACCCGGAGCGCACGGGCGAGCCCGGACCTGGAGCGCATGCGCGACCCCGGACGAGTACCGCCTCGCAAATGGAAGTAGAGCGCGCGGCGGCCGAGGTGCCCCAGCAGGGCCGGGAGGAAAAGACTCGCGAGGCCGATGTCGAGGCTCCGGCGCGGGACGAGGAGACCGGGAAGCCAGAGCGCGAATGCGCGGCGCCGGACAAGGACGCGGCGGTTCCGCGGGATCCCCTGCCGGAGACGGATCTGGCGCCCCTCGAGCCGGACCCCGTGGTGGTGCACGAGCCGACCGAAGCGGCGGTCGCTCCCGGAGACCCTTCCCTCACCGCGACCGACGCGACTCCGGACCTGGAGTGCATGTGCGACCCGGGACCTGGAGCCCCGGAGCGACTCCAGACCGGGAGCGGAGGCGCGACCCCGGAAAAGCTCGCGGATCCCGTGCCTCCGGCACACCCTGAGCCCCCCGTTCCTCTGGTAGCCCGGCGATCATCCGGCCACCACGCGCGGCCGGCCGGCCGCAGGAGGGTCCTGGCCCCGGCGATCTTCCTCGTTCTGATCTCCGCGGGGGCCGCGGCAGTCTGGAATGGCCTGCCCGGACTGGGGAAGCCGTCTGGGACACGCCATCGGCCGATTCCGGCGGCCGGACCGAAGACCTGGGCCGAGGCCGAGGCCCAATCGGCCCGACTCGCAGAGGCCGGACAGCCGTTCGAAGCCGCCCGGGTCCTTCACGAGGCCCGCGCGCTGCCCGGAGGGAAGGCCGGAGCCGAGGAGGCGGCTCGGATCGAGGCGCTCCTGGCCGCGAGCGTGGAGGCGGCGGCCGCCAGGGGGGAGGACGGACGTGCCTGCGAGGAACTCGCCTGGTGGACCGCGCACTACCCGGACTCCTCGCCGGAGCGCGTCCGCGCCCTGGAGGTCCTGATTCTCTCGTCGTCGATCGATCGCGCGGCGAAGGCGGGCGACTTCCCCGCGGCCGCCGCGGCGCTCCGGCACCTGGTCTCGCTCGCACCCGAGGAGGGAGGCGACTCCCGCGCCGTCTGGGCAGGTTTCCTCTCCGAGCGCCTCGAAGACCGAGCTCTCGCGGGCGAATGCCACGCGGCGATGGACGCCCTGGAGGTCCT
>JACQVV010000448.1 GCA_016209595.1 Planctomycetota bacterium | reverse complement strand
CGCCGAGCACGTCCTGACCCGGGGCCTCCTCGCGCTCGGAGTCTCCCTCCAGATCCACCTCGTGGCCGTCTTCGTCGTCTTCCTGCGCCATCCGTACCTCGACCCATACGAGCTCTTCCTGCGGGTAGCCGGAGTTGCGCTCTATACCGCGGTCGTGGCTCCCGTCGCGCTCGTGGCGCTTTCGCGGGCGCTCCCGCCCCGGGAGAAGCGCTCGTGAGCCGCCGCCGGATCCAGGTCCTCGGGGCCGGCCTCCTCGTGCCATTCCTTCTGCTCGCCGGCCGGCTCTTCTCCATGCAGGTCGTGTCGGGTCCGGAGTACGAGCTCGCCGCCTGGCAGCGTCTCCAGAGAACGACCTACGTCGCTCCACGAAGGGGGGCGATTCTCGACCGGAAGGGCCGCCCGCTCGCCGCGAGCGAGCCTGGCTTCGATCTCGCGGTCGTCCCCGCCGAGCTGACGGACATCTCGCTCGACCGCGTGGCGGGGATGCTCGGGGTCGACATGGAGGAGCTTCGCGCGCGGCTTGCGGAGGTCGAATCGAAGATCGCGGGCGAAGTGGAGCGCGAGCTCGCCCGGAGCCGTCGGGAGGCGGGAAGCGAACTTTCTCCGGGGATGGTGAAGAAGGTCAAATCTCACCACCGCGGCCGTCCCTGGCTCCTCTGGCCCGACCTCGCGGACGTCGAGGCGTGTCTGGAGATCTACGTCCATCCCGACCGATACCCGGGCTTCACGATCCAGGGTCGCGCCATCCGGCGCTATCCGGAAAAAGACCTCGCCTGCCACGTTGTCGGCCACCTCTCGAAGATCTACCAGGAGGAGTACGAGGAGCTCCGGCTTGCCGGCTACTTCCTCGACGATCTCGTCGGCAGGAGCGGTATCGAGGGAATCCTCGAGGACCGGCTCCGGGGGACCCGGGGGATGCGGGTCACGAAGCGCGACCGGAGGAACGACGGCTCCGGGAGGGTCTACGACGAGAGCCCGCGTACGGGAGAGGACGTGCGGCTCGCCCTGGATATCGAGATGCAGCGGGCGGCGGAGGTCTCGCTTGATCGGGCCCTCGAGCGGGCGAGAGCGTTCGCCGCCAGGACCGGCCGGGAGCCGCCCGCGGGAGGCGCGGCGGTGGTCCTCGACGTCCGGACGGGGGAGGTCTACGTCCTCGCCACGACTCCGCGGTACGACGCCAACCGGTTCGCGAAAGACTACGGGGCCCTCTCCACCGATCCCGCGTTCCCCCTGATCGACCGCGCCGTGGCCGCGCACCGCCTCCCGCAGCCCGGCTCCGTCTTCAAGATCGTGGCCGCGATCGCCGGCCTCGAGACGGGCGTGCTTTCCCTTGGCGACATCCGGCACTGCCGGGGATTCCTACACCAGCCGAACCGCTTCAAGTGCAACGCCGAGCATGGCGACGTGGACCTCGAGCTCGCGATCGAGGCGAGCTGCAACGTCTATTTCTACGCCCTGGGCGAGGAGATCACGCCGGAGGATCTCGCGCGCTGGGCCAGGGCATTCGGTTTCGGGGAGAGGACGGGGATCGAGGTCGACAGGGAGCTCGCCGGTCTCGTCCCGGACCCCGCCTGGAAGGCGGAGGCGGTCGGGGAGCCGTGGGTTCCCGCCGACAGCCGCTACCTCGCCATTGGCCAGGGATACCTCGAGGTGACGCCGCTCCAGGTCGCCCGGTTCATGGCCGCGGTCGCGACCGGACGGCTGGTGACGCCCCGCCTGGTCATCGGCCCTGGTCGCCCGGTCGAGTCGCGTCCCGTCGGGGCAAGCGAGTCCACGCTGGAGGTGGTCCGGCGGGGGATGCGTCGGGTGGTGGAGGGGAACCGCGGGACGGCCCGGCGGATCGAGGCGCTCGCCCGGTTCCATGCCTCGGCGAAAACGGGTACCGCGGAGACCGGGACTTCGGAGGGCGACCATGCCTGGATCGCCGGGTTCGCCCCGCGCTCGGACCCGCGGATCGCCTTCGCCGTGCTCATCGAGAACGCGGGGCACGGCGGCGAGGTCGCCGGGCCCGTGGCGGGGGAGATTCTCGAGGCCGTCTTCGCACGGCTCGGGGACGGCCGATGAGCCGCTTCTGGTCGCGAGTCGATTGGGTTTTTCTCGCCCTCCTCGTCGCGATCGTCGGCTTCGGGATCGCGAACATCCGGAGCGCCTCCTGGCTGCCGAGGACCGAGACGTACGCGGGCTTCGCCGTCCGGCAGATTTTCTGGGCCCTCATCGGCCTCGCCGTGCTCTTCTTCACCCTCTTCCTCCATTACCGGAGGCTCGGGCGCTTCGCCTACGCGCTCTACGGGATGGGGCTCGTGCTCCTCGCGGTTACTCTCCTGTTCCCCGAGGTCAAAGGAGCGCGCCGCTGGATCCCGCTCGGGATCCTGAACCTCCAGACCTCGGAACTGATGAAGGTCTTCGTCCTCGTCGCGCTCGCCCGCCACCTCTCCACGAACGATCTCGGCCGGCTGGTCGACTACGCCGTTCCGATCCTCCTCGTCCTCGTCCCGATGGCGCTCGTCTTCCTTCAGCCGGACTTCGGAATGGCGGCGCTCTACATCCCGGTGCTGGTCGCGATGCTTCTCGCCCGGGGGGCGCGAATGCGTCACCTGGCGATCCTCGCCGTAGCCGGGGCGAGCGCGATTCCCCTCGCCTACCCGTTTCTCAAGCCGCACCAGAAGGCGCGCATCCGCTCCTACGTCCTCCAGGCCGAGCGGAGCGAGACCGAGCGGCAGGGAGACGCCTACCAGGTCGACCAGGCGAAGATCGCGGTGGGCTCGGGGGGGCTCCTGGGCCGCGGCTGGGGCAAGGGGACGCAGACCCGCATGGGCTATATCCCGGAGGACCACAACGACTTCATCTTCGCCGTCGTGTGCGAGGAGTGGGGGTTTCTCGGCGCGAGCTTGCTGCTCTCTCTCTACCTTGGCGTCTTCCTGCTGGGGCTCTCGGCTGCCGACCAGACGCGCGACCCCTTCGGGCGACTCTTCGCCGTCGGCGTGGTCGCGGTCTACGCGACGCAGGTCCTCGTGAACGCGGGGATGAACCTCGGCCTCGTTCCCATCACCGGCCTCACGCTCCCCCTCATGAGCTACGGGGGCTCCAGCCTCGTGACGACGCTTGCGGCCTTCGGGCTCCTCATGAACGTCAAGGTCCGCCGGGCGATCGAGTAGGCCGGCCGATCGCGCTCCGGCTTGGAATTCCTTTTCCCCTCTGCTAGCATGTTCGACTACCTGCCAGCAAGGATCGAGGAGGAGCGACAGCATGAGCAAGATCGCCCTGGGCCTCATCGAAACCAGGGGGTTCGTCGGCGCGGTGGAAGCCGCAGACGCGATGGTCAAGGCGGCCAAGGTCACGCTGATCGGCAAGGAAGAGATCGGCGGGGGCTATGTCACGGTGATGGTCCGCGGGGAGGTCGGCGCCGTGAAGGCTGCGACCGACGCCGGCGCCACGGCGGCCAAGAGGGTCGGCGAGCTCGTGAGCGTCCACGTCATCCCGCGGCCCCATTCCGAGGTCGAACGGATCCTCCCCGAAACCCCGCACTGGAAGCGCGAGCCGAACGAGTAGCCTCCAGCGCGAGTCCGTACTCCGATGATCGACCTCCGGGCCTTCGTCTTCCTGGACTCGCTCCAGCCGCAGCTCGCGTCCTACGTGGCGAGCACGGCCGGGGGCTACCTGCCCGTCCAGGGGCAGGCCTCGCTCTGGACCGAGATCGCCCCCGGGATCGCCATCAACCGGGTGACCGACGTGGCCCAGAAGGCGACGAAGGTCCAGCCGGCCGTGCAGGTCGTGGAGCGGGCGTACGGGCTCCTGGAGGTCCACGCGTTCGACCAGGGCACGGTCCTCGAGGCCGGGCGGCGGATCCTCGGCTTCCTCGAACGGGAGGAGACCGACCGCCTCCAGCCCCGCATCGTCACGAGCCAGATGATCACGAGCCTCTCCGACTACCAGGCCATGATCATCAACCGCTTCCGCAAGGGCTCGATGATCCTCGGCGGCCAGACTCTCTACATCCTGGAGGTCCACCCGGCGGCCTACGCGGTGCTCGCGGCCAACGAGGCCGAGAAGGCGTCGCCCGTCACGCTCGTCGAGGTGAACTCGTTCGGCGCCTTCGGGCGGCTTTACCTGGGCGGCACGGAAGCGCACATCCGGGAGGCGGCACGCGCGGCCGAGGGCGCCCTGCGCTCGGTCGAGGGGCGGGAGAACCCGGAGGGCTCGGAGACGCAACTGTAGGAGAGCTCCAGTTCATGCGGCCAGTGCGCCCCCTCCTGCTGCCGTTCCTGCTAGCCGTTTCCTGCCTCGCCGCCCGTGCCGGCGAGATCCGCGGCACGATCTTCGTCGGGGATGGGGAGCGGCCGATCCGGATCCTCCGCCCGCCACTGGAGCGTTGGTCCTTCCTGCCGTCTCCCGAGCCCCGGGATCCCGCTCTCTTCCTCTCGATCGTGGACGCGGAGTGGGGGAGCCGCGTGGACTTCCGGTCCTACCCTCCGCCCGGCACGCATGAGGACCCCACACCCGAAGACCCCGCGGACCGGCTCACGAGGGAGCTCGCCGGCGAGCTCGCCCCCGCGGGGGGCGAGGCGCACCGGCCGGTCCGGGAGGAGCGTTCGATTGCCGGGCGGACCGCCGTCATATGGACCTTCGAGGGGAGGCCGGCCACGGGAGGGGAGGATCTGGGCGTCGTACGCTTCGAGGTGTGGCGGATCGTGGCGGGAGACGCGCTCCTGGTGGTACTCTTCCGCGTACCGGAGCCTGCCCTACGGGGGCGGGCGAAGGGTCCGACCGAGGCGGCGCTCGACTACATCCGAAAGAACCTCTGGATCCCCGAGGAGGGCGGCGAGTGAGGAGCGGCCGGTACTGGAGCCCTGTCCCGTTCGTCCTGACCTTCCTTCTCTTTGCCGCGTCGATCGGCGGGTACTGGCTCTGGAGCCGTTATGGCGAGTCGGGAGCCGGGGGAGTGAGGCGCGAGGAAGGAGGCGATCCGGTCATCGTCGCGCCCCTCACCGGCAGGCCGGCCCAGGATCCGGGGTCGGGACCGCCCGCCGCCCAGGGGCGGCACGGCGACTTGCCGGAGGCTCCCGGCGATACCCCTCCCGGTCCGGTCGCTCTCGATCGCTCGAAATGGACTGCCGGAGGCGGGGCTCCAGTGCTTCTGGGCCCGGGGCGCGTCGAATCCGCCCCGCCGGCCCTGCCCACGATCCCTGCCGTCCCCCCTCGCGCCTCGACGGGAAGCTCGGGGCCGGGTCCGGCGGAAGCAGGGAGTGGCGCGGGCGCGGAGGAACTCCTGGAAGGGGCGCGCGAGGCGCTCGGTGCGGGGGACTTCGAGCGGGCGCTTGCCATGGCCGAGGAGGCGTCCCGGCAAGGGGGAGGACCCGAGGCCGCGGAGCTCGCGGACATTGCTCGCCATCGGGCGGCGCTCCTCTCGCGCGCGCGCGAGGCCGAGGCGGAGAACCGGCGGCAGTTCGAGACTCTCTTCGACCGGGCCGAGTCGCTGGCAGGCGAGGGCAAATGGAGAGAGGCGGTCCAGACCTACCAGGCCGCGGGGGATCGACTGGGGAGCTCCGACGTGGCGGATCGGGCCCGCCTGAAGGCGGCGCTCGATCGGGCCCGGAAGGCTTACCTCGACGGTCTCGACGAGACCGACTTCGAGGGATGGCGCGCGAAGGCCCTCCAAGCCTGCGAGGCGGGCCGGTGGCGGGAAGCGGACGAGGCGTTCTCGCGAGCACGGGCCTTCGGCCGGCTAGGCGAGGCGGATCAAGAGAAAGCGGATCTTGCCCGCCGGCGCATGCTCCGCGAGGGGATGGTCCTCGTCCCGGCGGGGGAGTTTGTGATGGGGAGCGACGATCCGGCGGCGCGGGATGTGCCGACGACTCCGGAGGTCACGCTACGCAAGGTGTACGTCGACGCATTCCTCATCGACCGCTGCGAGGTCACCAACGCGGAGTACAAGCGATTCGTGGCCGAGACGAGCCACCCGCCCCCGCCGGGATGGTCGGGGAACGAATTCCCCGCGGACGAAGGGAACCACCCGGTGACCGGCGTCTCCTGGTACGACGCCCGCCAGTACGCGGAATGGGCGGGGACGCGGCTT
>JACQVV010000067.1 GCA_016209595.1 Planctomycetota bacterium | reverse complement strand
GGGCCGTCTCGACCGCCTGGCTCGGTCCGGGATTCCTGCTCACGCTCTGACGCGAAAACCCGGTTTCCGGCCCCGGCAACTCCGTTACCGTGGCGGACGGCCGGGTGCTCGGGAAGTCACGTCCCGCCGCCTGGCACGGACCTTGCTCCGGCCCTTGTTGTCGCACCGGTCGTCGGCGTCTTCCCGGCGGCTTTTTAGGTACTTAAAAAGTACTTGAGAAAGTCGCGCCGCGCTCTGGAGCGAGTCGGTCCGACCCCGCCGGGAAGCGCCGCCGGCCCCTTCCAGCCTTCAGGCTTCAGGCTTCAGGCTTCAGAGAGGCATGCCGAGCCTTCCGGAAGGCTGAAGCCGGATAGTAGAATCCCGCGATGTCCGCGACACTGGGGGACCGGAAGACGGGAGACGACGCCGGGAGCCTCGGTCCCCGCCATCCGTTCATCGGGTCGTGGCACTATCGGGTCCTCAAGCGTCTGGCGATGGAGCTTCTCAGGCTCCTCTACCGTCTCCGGATCGAGGGGGCCCAGCGGTTCCCTCCGGCGGGGGCCGCGGTCCTGGTTTCGAACCACCCCTCGTACCTCGACCCTGGCATCTTGTACGCGGCTCTTCCGCGCGAGGTCCGGTACATGGCGTGGGACCGGCTCTTCCAGAATCCCCGCTTCGAGGCCTTCTGCCGCCTTTTCGGGGCCTTCCCCGTCAACCCCGCGTGGGGCTCCCCCTCCGCCGTCAAGGCGGCCCGTCAGGTCCTCGAGGGGGGCGACGTCCTGGGGATCTTCCCCGAAGGCGGGAGGACGAAGGGGGAGAGTCTCGATCCCTTCCGACGGGGCGCCTTCAACCTGGCGATCCAGTTCCAGGTCCCCATCGTCCCGGTCTCCCTGAGCGGAACGCGGTGGATCTGGCCGATCGGGAGGCGCTTCCCCCGACTATCGGGACGAATCCGGATCGTGGTCCACCCGCCCATCCTTCCGCCGCACGGCGACGGCGAGGGCGCCGAGGGCCGCCTCCTCGAGCAAACGCGCGCGGCGGTCGAGTCGGGGCTGGAACCAGGCTTCAGGCTTCAGCCTTCAGGCTTCAGAAAAGGCAGAGAAGAAGCTCCAGGCTCCGGAGTGACGGTTCAGAAGGCAAAAGGCTGATCCCTGACCACTGGAAGAACCCGGCTCCTACAGGTCTATTTCTCCAGCGCCCGGACCCGTTCCTCCAGCGCCGCCAGTCGCTCCTCCAGGCTTTCCACCCTGCGGGCCAGCTCCTCGCTCTCCTCGCGATCCGCCTTCCCCGCGAGGATCTGCCGGTCGGACCGGAGGAGCTCCCACTGGCGCGCCGAGTCTCGCGCAAGGGTCTCCCGGTCCTGAGCGGCCTCGGCGGCCGCCCGCTCCGCGGAGTCCTCCATGTCGAGCTGGACGCGCTCGAGGTCCTCCAGCCGGCGCCTGGAGGTCTCGACTCGCACCCACGCGACCGCGGAGAGTCCCAGGCACGCGACGGAGAGGAGAATGAGGAGGAACCGGCCTCCGTCGGGGGACGGGCGACGGGGTTCGGGGTTAGGGAACTCCGTCCCCCGTTCCCCGTCCCCCGTCGCCAGGTTCGGCGAGTCCGCTGGGCTCAAGGCGTAACCTCCCGGCCTACTTCATCATGAGGAGGACCACCACGAGGGCGAGCGCCACGAACCCGATCACGATCGCGATCGGGACGAGCGGGTTCATGCGCTTCGGGCCCGCCTCTCGGCTCCCCTTTCGTTTGTGGTAGCTCGAAGGCTCACCTCCCGCGCCCGAACGCGGACCCGTCGTGCGCGGTCGATCGACACCCGCCCTGGGTCCTGACTCCCCCATCCTCCGGGTCGGGGAGCGCCAGCCCTCCCGCCTATCGCCCCCTTCCATGTCCGGGGTCGCGCGCGTGCTCTTCTGGACCGTTTCCTGGATCGCGCGCGCGCGCTCCAGGCCCTTGTTCCGCCCGGTCCGGCTGCCCCCGAGGCCCCTTCCGGTGGCCGGCTCGGCGCGGGCGGGCTCCGGCCGGACGGGCTCCGGGGCGCATTTCTTCGCCTGCTCGGGCTCCGCGGCGTTACTTTCCTCCATGCGCCCCAGGATGCGGACCACCTCCGCCATCGTCGGATACCGTTCCTCCGGGGTCTTGGCCATCATCTTGAGGACGACCTGGCTCATCGCGGGCGGGACCTTCGGGTTGATCTCGTGAGGCAGGACCGGCTGCTCGCGGATGTGCGCGACCATGACCGCGATCGGCGAGTCCCCCTCGAACGGCTTCTTGCCCGTCAGGAGGAAGTAGAAGGAGCACCCGAGCGAGTAGATGTCGCTCCTCGCGTCCACCTGCTTCCCTTCTCCCTGTTCGGGGGACATGAAGTGCGGGGTGCCGACGATCTGTCCGGTCCGGGTGAGCCCGTCGTCCGCTCCGTAGTCCCTCGCCAGGCCGAAATCGGTGATCTTGATCTCCCCGGCGTTCGTCAGGAAGAGGTTCGCCGGCTTGATGTCGCGGTGGACCACCTTTGCCTGGTGGGCCACGTGGAGCGCCTCGGCCACGCGGGCGACGAAACGCGCAGCTTCTCGCGGATCGAGCGGCCCGTCCGACTCGACCACGGCCTCGAGGTTCCGGCCCTCGAGAAACTCCATGATGATGTAGTGAAGCCCCTCCAGGTCGTCGATGTTGTGGATCGTCGCCACGTTCGGGTGGTTGAGCCGGGCCGCCGCCTTCCCCTCCCGCTTGAACCGGCCGACCTGCTTCTCGTCGGAGGAGAACGCCCGGGCGAGGACTTTGATCGCGACCGTACGGCCGAGCTTCAAGTCCTTGGCGCGGTAGACCACACCCATCCCTCCCCTCCCCACGGGCTGCTCGCACAGGTAGCCGTTGAGCTCGACCCCCGCGAGCTGGTCCTCGCGCAACATGCGGATCGGGACTTTCTGGGGCGCGGGCTTCGGCGCGGAAAGAGTCGGGCGCGGAGGCGCGATCGAAACCCCTCTCGCGGGCTGGGTTGGAAGCGGGGGCGGCAGAGGGGCAGACCCGGGAGCCCGGTCTCCCGCGGCGCCCGGCACTCGCGAGCGCGGCGGGGCTGGCGGCTGGGGAACGACTGGTCGGCCCGGCGGGACCGGCACCGCAGGCGGGACGGGCACGGCGCGGGGGACCACCACCGGACGAACGACCGGGATAGGGGACGTTGTCGGCCGGGCGAGATGCGCGGCTGGCGCGGAGGGTGCTTCTCCCGGCGCCGGGGCGGTTCGGGGCGGCACCGCCCCCGGAGCCTCCGCTCGACCCGGCGGCCTCGTGGCCGGGGGCCGCGAGGGGG
>JACQVV010000445.1 GCA_016209595.1 Planctomycetota bacterium | reverse complement strand
CGCCGTGAACGGCGGGCTACGAGCGAGGGCCCGGCTACGCTTCGCCGCATCGAGTCCTCGTCCGCCGTTCCTCGTCCCTCGGACTCGGACGCCAAGGACAGGAGGACTCGAGCCGCCGTGTCGCCCCGGACATGGCCGAGGGCGCGGATCCAGAGGATCTGTTTCTTGACGTCGATCGCGGGTGCGAGGTGGCGCTCGCGGAAGCGATGGACGTCGAGGATCCCGTCCGCGCGAGCGAGCCGGACCGCGACGGCGAGGACGAGGTCGTCCCGGTCGGCCAGGGCGGAGAGGATCGCCTTCCTTCTCGCGTCCCCGCCGAAGTTGGCCGCGGCGACGAGCGCGGCGGCGCGGACCGGCGCCGAGGCGTGCTTCGCGGCGGCCTGCACGCCCTCGAATCCCTCCGCCGCGCGGAGCTTCCCCAGGCTCCGCAGAGCGAGGAGCGTCCCCCGCGGATCGGAGGTGGAGGAGGCCGCTTCCACCAGTCCCTCGACCACCAGCGGGTTGTCCACCTCGGAGAGCCCTTCGATGACCGCCCCGCGTAGGTTCGCCTCGTGCGATACGAAGTGCTTGAGGAGCAGCGGAAATGCCTCGCGGGATCCGATCCGGCCGAGGATGCGAAGGATCCGCGCGAGGACGTCCTCGTCCTCGGCACGCTCGGCGAAGGTGAGCAGCGGCTGGGCCGCGGCCTCGCGGAAGTAGAGAAGGATCTCCTCGGCGAAGCCCGCGGAGTCGGGCCGCGTGAGGAGTTCCACCGCTGGATCGATCGATGCCTCGCCGAACTGGATCAGGAGGTCCATGATCTCGGTCGCGCGGTCGGGCAGCACCGCGAGGAGCGGTTCGATCGCCTGCGGGCCGATTCGCGCGATCGCGGCCGCGACCCGACCGGAGTCGTCGTAGTGGCGCATGAGGGGTTGGGCGGCGCGTGGATCCCCGATCTCGCCCAGCGCGGCGACGGCCCACGGGCGCTTCGCCCCGTCTTCCAGCGCCTCGATGAGCGGTAGGACCGCCGGCTCTCCGATCCCGGCCAGCGCCTCGACAACGGGAAGGCCGAGGAAGTCGGGGATCGTGCCCAGGAGTTCGACCAGCGGCTCCACCGACGTCTCGGTGCCGACCTTCGAGAGCCCCTTCAGGGCCGGGAGGCACAGGGGGTGGTCGGGGCGGGCGAGCGAGAGGAGAGTTTCCTCCGCGGCCGGCCCCCCGAGCTTGCAGAGCGCCTCGAGCACCGTCGGGGCGAGCGTCGGGACCGCGATGTACTCGCGGAGCGGCTCGGCCACGGAACTCTCGCCCATCTCTCCAAGGGCGGAGACGGCGGCCCTGCGCACGAGGGAGCTCCCCTCCTCGGCCACGAGCGCGAGGAACGGACCGGTCGCGTCGGACGTCCGGATCCGGGCGAGGGCCTCGACGCAGGAGAGCCGGAGCAACGGGTCGGAGAGCCTCCCGATCAGCGGGCGAACTGCCTGGGGGTCGCGGAGGTCGCCGAGCGCGGAGGCCGCCGCGATCCGCACGTCGATCGAGGGATCGTCCTCCAGGGCGCGCAGGAGCTCGCCGACCGCCTCGGGGACCTCGCCCAGCGCGCGAACGGCCTCCAGGCGCACGTCGTCGTCCTCGTCACCGAGCATCGCGGCGAGATCCCGGTACGCGTCGTACTCGCCGAGGCGGTAGAGCGCCGCGAGCGCCTGGGCGCGGACGCGGGGGTGCGGGTCGCTCGATCGTTCCCGGATCCCCCGGACGGCGTACCCGGGCGACGGGGGTCGGGGTTCGGGGTTCGGGGGTTCCGTTCCCCGTCGCCCGTCGCCCGTCGCCCGGCAGGCGACGGCCCGAATCGCGGTGGCCCGGATGCCCGGGTCTTCATGGGACAGAAAGGGAAGGAGCGCACGCGCGGTTTCGTTGTCAGGGGGAGGGGAACTTCCCCCTTCCCCTGACAAGACGGCCTCGCCGAGAGCGCGGATGCCCTCGCAGACCACGTCGCGGTTGTCTTCGCCCGAGAGACGTTCCAGGATCTTCTTTCGCGTCCGGGCGTCGCCGTGGCGGGCGAGCAGGCGGACGCACTCGATCCGGACCACCGGCTCCTCGGACTCCATCTTCTCCAGAAGGATCGGAACGCTGGCGGGGAGGAACTCCTTCTCCAGGGCATAGAGCCCGTCTCTCCAGTTCCGGTGCCTCGGGCTCCGCAGGAGGGCGAGCACCGCGCCCTCGTCCAGCCCCCGCGTCCTCGCGCGATCCTCCCCGGCCGCATGGGGAAGGAGATGGGCGAGCTCCCGGGCGTCGATCTGGTGGCCGGACGCGAGCCGCGCGGCCCGGGTGACGACCGTCGCGAGTTCGGCCAGGTTTCCCCTCCAGGGCTCGTGGCGCAGGACCTGGAGGGCGCGGTGGGTGAACCCGCGGACCTCGTGGCCCAGCGCCTGGTTGGCCTCGCGAAGGAACCGGTCGGCGAGGGCGGGGACGTCGTCGGGGCGGTCCCGGAGCGGCGGGACCACGAGGACGCGCCCCTCGAAGATGCCGGCGAGCTTCGCAGAAGCGATGCCCGCGGATGCCTCGGCCCGGATCTCGCGCGCCGTGATCGGGACGACGAACGCCTTCGGGCCGTGCCCGGTCGGGCCGCGCCCGGGTCCGGCCCCTTCCAACGCGGGCGCGAGGGCCTGAGCGAGTTTCTCCTGCGTGGAAAGCGCGAGGGAGAGAACGTCGCCCACGCACAGGAACACCTCTTGATCGAGGAGCGGTCCCTTGCCGAACCAGTCCTCGAAGAACCCCGCGTGGAGTACCTTCTTCGGGTAACGCGAGCAGTCGATCTCCATGAAGAGGCGGGAGGCGTAGGGTCCGTGCGCGTGGAGGAGTCGGGCGAAGTGTCTCTTGCCGGTCCCCCTCTCCCCCTGGACCAGGACCGGCCGGGGGTCCCGGGGGAATTCCACGATCCACTCCCGGAGCTCCGCGATTCGAGGGTGGCCGCCCACGAGGACGCGCGAGAGGCCCAGAAGGGTCTCGAGCCTCTTCCTCTCCTTCGCCGAGCGATCGAGGGCGAGCATCGAGGTCAGGTGCGCGCCCAGGACTGGGGCCACGATCTCGCCGAGCGCCGCGCCGGCGCGCGGGTCCGGGTCGAAAACCGCGAGCGACCCCTCCGGGCCGCACTCGTCCGGGGTCGCGCATGCGCGCTCCGGCCCGGTGGCGAGCGGCCAGGCAAGCAGAGCGCGGGGGAGCCGGCCCAGGAGCCCCTGGCATTCCTCGGCGATCTTCGGCGGGATCTCCTTCGCCGTGAAGTCCATGGGCGCGCCCTTTTTCATGACCCGGCCCGGGAGGTCGGACCACCGGTCGGCGCGGACGGCCCGGGGCGCCGACCCCGAGACCGCGAGGGCATCGATCCGCTTCTCGCGGTCCCCCGTCTCGACGTGCGAGAGCGCCGCCGCGCGGGCGCCGAAGAGTTCCCGGGCGAGCTCCGCGGCCTCGGCTCGGAATGTCTTGAGGTCGCCGGCCCTTCCGAGCGTGGTGAGGCGCTCGATCAGGGCCACCGGGACCGCAGGCGTCTCGCGCATCCGCGGTTACGTAGCAGGGAACCCCGGAAGTGTCAAGGAGTGCGGGTGGCGGGCACGGCCCCGTCAAAGTCGGCTTGCTCGGACTCGTACCCGTAGTCGTCGTCGTGGTCGTGCTCGCAAGTCGTTGGCGTTGTCGGTCGAGGTGGCTCCCGGTTCCGATCACGAGAACGAGGACGAGTCCGAGACCGACTACGAGACCGAGTCCGAGTACGAGTCCGAGTCCGAGTGACCGGACGTAGCTCACTCCTGTCACAGACGTTTGGATCGCACCCGTGTAGAATGCGGCCGATTCAGGCGACCTGTCCTCAACGCGCGAGGGCCAAGCCGTGCGGTTTGTCGCGAAAGCACTCCTCATCGCTACGCTCGCCGCTGGCGGCGCCATGCGCGTGTCGTCCCAGGAAGACGATCCGGATTTTCGGCGCGCGGTCGAACTCTCCAGGGAAAACGACCCCGAGCGCGCGCGCGAAGCGGTCGCCGCGGTCGAGGAAGCGGTCGCTCGGATCGAGCGTACTCGCGCGAGCGACGCCGCGGGCGGTCCCACCGCGGGCGCCGGCGAGCGGATCGCCCGTGCCCGCCTACTAGCCTTTCGACTGGCAGCGCCGGAGCCAGAGCTCCGCAGGAAGGCGCTCGAGGACCTCACCGGAGTTGAATCGCTGGCGGCATCGGACGCGACCAAGGCCGAGGCCCTGCTCGTCCGGGCGCTCCTCGGGGGGACTTTGCGCGAGAGCGATCCCTCCCGTCTGGCTCTCTATCGCCTGGGGTCGCAGGAGGTCGCGATCGACGCCGAGGGCGTTCGCCTCCTCGAGGAGATCTCCAGGAACTACACCGCCACCCCGCAGGCGAGGATCGCGGCGCTTCACCTGGCGGCCGCACGCGCCGCTCGTGGCGAACCAATGCCCGATCGGCCTGTCGATTCCGGTCCGCCCTGGTCGGAGCTTCACGCTCGGATCGAGCAAGCGACTCGTCTCGTTCGCCCGCCAGCCCCCCCGCAACGGGTCCTTCCGGCCGGCAAGGCGAGTTTTCCGCGCATCCTGCTCGTCGACAGCACCGCGACATGCCGCTGGGTCCGGTTCGAAGCCCCTCGGCCGGGAACCGGAGAAGGCGTGGTCCTCCCCGACCTGGAAGGCGGAGATCTCCCGGCGTCGGTCGGATCGACGGGAGACGGACGGATCGAGGCCTTGCAGCTCGAGGGCCTGCCGATTCCCGGACCCGGCATCTACCACGTGAGCGAGGAGACGCCGTACGAGTATGCCGAGCGCGTCTGGGTCGCGACCGACCTCGCGCTCCTCGGCTGGGAGGACGGACCGAATCTGGAGTTCACCGCGGTTCGCCGGGGCTCCGGCGAGCCAGTGGAGGGGGCCATGGTCGCGGTCTGGCAACGAGCGGGCGGGGAGCTGAGGATTCTCTCCCACGGTGCGACCGGGGCGGATGGACGATACGTCTACGAACCGGGAGAGGCGGAGCGCGAGGAAGGGCCCCGTGTCGGAGCCCTCGCCGTCTGGGAGGGGCACGTGGCCTGGATCGGCGACATGTACCTGCCCATCGAGGGCAGCCCCTGGAGACGCGAAAGCTACTTCCGGCTCTTCATCGCGAGCGCGAGCCCGGTCTATCGCCCCGGGGAACAGATCGGCCTCGCCGTGGCCGTGCGCCGTTACACGAAGCTGTCGATCGAGGCGGCTCCCGAGGTCGCGTTGCGACTCGAGGTCGTCGATCCGAACGGAGAAGAGGCCTTCCGCACCGAGCTCCGAACGGACCCGTTCGGCATCGCGGCGACTTCCTTCCAGCTTCCGGAGGATGTCGAGCCCGGCGAATTCGACGTGAAAGTGGAACTGCTCGACCCCAAGAAGGAAGGGTACACCTTGACGGAGAGAGCGGGCTTCCGAGTCGACGAGGCGAAGCCCCCGGGTCACGAGATCGAGATCTCCCAACCGGCGGGTCCTGTTCCTTCGAGCGGGCCTGTCCAGGTGACGCTCTGGGCCCGCGATCTCTCTGGCGTTCCGGTCGCGGGCCTTCGCGGCTACTGGTCGGCCTACGAGGTCGGTGGAGCGCGCGCGGATCGAGCCCCGGGCCGTCCGGACTGGCTCCTCTACGACTACGAATGGATGTGGAGGAACGAGAACTGGTTCTCCCCTCTCGAGGGCGGCGAGTTCGTCACGGACGAGAAAGGGGAGGCGGCCCTCTCCTTCCTCCCGGTGATCTCGCCCGGAGGCTGTCGGGTTCGTCTGGGCGCCTGGGCGACCCACCCGGACGGGACGCACCTTGAAACTTCGATCGAGTTCCCCGTCCCGCCCGACCCCTCGGCGACAGCGAGGGAAACCGACGCGGATCGCGGGACGAGGTCTGCCGCTGGAACGGACAACTTGGGCGTAGAGGAGCTGCAACTCCTCATCTCTCCCGAGAGGACCTATGCCTTTCCCGGAGAGACCATCAAGTCGCGCGTCGAGGCCCTGGGCGGCGAGGGTTCGATCCACCTCCGGCTCGTGGCCGATCGGACCGTGGAACGCTGGGTCCTTGACGCTGGAGCCGGACCTCACGAGGTGTCGTTTGTCGTTCCCGAGGGACGCGGACCGGTGCTCGCGCTGTGCGGAGTCTTGGTCTCCAAGGGGAGGGCGACAGGCCACCGCGTCAACCTCACCGTTGACCCACACCGGCATCTCCGGGTGGAGCTCGTGCCGGACGCCGAGCGCTCTCCACCTGGCAAGTGGTCGCGTCTTGGCGTCCGCGTGACTGACGACGCCGGCCGGCCCGCCGTGGCGCGGGTCGTCCTCGCCATCGCCGACGAAGCCGCCGAGAGCGAGGACGCGGACCGAAGGAGCAGCCTGTACGAAGCGTTTCCACTGCCGCGACCCCATATTGACACTTCGGTGGACGCGGGCGAGATGCTCCTCGACGCGGGTCTCGAGGACGCGGGCGAAGATCCCTACATAGACGGGTGGGACGAGCCCATGAGTGACTCCGGCGGCTCTCCTCCACCACCTCCCCGCGCCAGGCTCCGGCGGGACTTCCGGAGCGTGGCGCACTGGACCGCGAGCGTCCTCTCGGACTCCGCGGGGCGAGCGAGCGTCGGCTTCCCGTTGCCCGATTCGCTCACGCGCTGGCGCGCGACCGCGTACGCCTTCGGGACTGGCGACCAGGCTGGCGAAGGATCGACCGAGTTCGAAACCTGGCAACCGTTCCAGATCCAGCCCGAGCTCCCCCTCTTCCTGGGGAGCCGGGACGAGGTCCTGATCTCCTGCCGGATCATCAACGAAACAGGGTCCGACGCGCCGGTCGAGGTCTCCCTTGAAGCGGAAGGCGTGGAGATCCTCGACCCGGCGGCGAAGCGGAAGCGCGTTCCCCGCGCGGGGAGCGTTGTCTCCTCGTGGCGCGTGCGGGTCTCCGACCCCTCGGAACCGGCCTCCACGCCTCATGAGGCGATCCTGAGATTTCGGGCGGAAGGAAGAGAGGTGGGGGACGCGATCGAGGCCCGCCTTCCGGTCCGGCCGCACTGGGTGGTGCACGTGGAGGAGGAAAACGCGTGGGTCCAGGAGGGCCCGGTCGCGGAGCCCGTGTTCTCGGCCTGCGAACGGCCCGGGGAACTGGAGATCTCCCTCTCGGGCGATCTCGCGGCCGTCCTCGACGGAGCGCTCGATCGGCTGTCCGACGATCGCTACCGGTACGATCGGGCGATCGCGGCTCGCCTCCTCGCGTCGATCGCCCTCCACCAGGCCATGCGGAAGCTCGACCCCGTGGCGACGGACCCGAACCCGCTCCCGGGGGGATTTGCCAGGGAGGATTTCTCGCTCCTCCTGAAGCGCCGGAACGACGATGGCGGGTGGGGAAGCTGGTGGCTGGAGTCGGGCGATCCATGGGCGACTGCCCTCGCCGTACGCGCTCTCGTGCACGCCCGCTCCGCTGGAGTCGACGTGCCCGACGAGGTTCTCGTGCGAGCAGAGGAGACTCTGCGCAAGAGTCTATGGAAGGAGCTCGGAACTCGGGAAGGGCCCCCGGCGGATCTCGTCGGCGCCCTCGCGGAGAGCCTCGCCCTTGCCGGTGGGGACGAGCTGCCGGACGGCGTGAGGGAGGCCGTGGCGGGAAGGAGACCCTATGCACAGGCCCGCCTCGCGATCGCGCTTTTCCGGATGGGGCGCGAAGAGGAAGCGCGCGAGATGCTCGCCCGTCTTCAGGAAGGGACGGTCCGCGACGGCGGACGGCTCACGTTTCTCGACGACCGCGAGGAAGTTGACGCGACCGATCCCGTCGTCGCCACCGCCGCGGCCCTGGAGGCGCACCTCGCAATCGCCCCCGAGGACGAAGGGATCCGCGGCATGGTTGCCTGGCTCCTCTCGGAAAGGAAAGGACACGTCTGGGGCTCCGAGCAGGCCACTTCCGGCGCGATCGTCGCCCTCGCCCAGTACCTCGAGACCCGCGGGTCGCGGATTCCCCGCGGGACATTCGAGGTCGAGGCCGGCTCCGAGGTCTTCCGTGGGAGCCTTTCGGAGGTCGCCTTCGAGCCCAGGAAGATTCTCATCGCCATCCCCTCGAGGGAACCGATGAGGATCGCCGTCCGGATGGAGGGGGAAGGGCCTCTCTTCGTGGCCCTTTGTCGCAGGACGTTCGAGGCCCGCGAGGATCTCGTGGCAGACTCCGGACGGTTCACGATCCGCCGTTCGTACCACCTGCTCTCGGGGGACAGCGCCGACCCGGAACGCCGGCTCCTGGGTCCGGGAGACGAAATCCCCCTGGGCTCGGTCCTGGAAGCGAGCTTCGAGATCGAGGGCGCCTCGGAACGCAGTCCGATCGCCGTCGAGGACCTTCTCCCTTCGGGATGCGAGCCGCTCTCTGAAGGGAGCTGGGCCTGGTGGGAAGGATGGACGAGCGGGTCTTCTCGCTCGGGGCGCCTCGTTCTTCCCGCATGGCATCGATGCGCCTACCGACTGAGAGCCCGCCATCCGGGCGTGTTCCACGTTCTGCCCGCGGAGCTCCTGGATCTGGACAACGGAAAAATCCTCGCCCGATCGGCCGAGAGCCGGCTCACGCTCACCGATTCTCTCCCTCCAGTTCCTCTCGTGAGGAGAAGCAGAGGCAACTCGATCGCGGCGTGGAAGGAGGAGATCGAGAAGCGGTCCGATGCGAGACTCCAGCCCGGCGACGTGCGGACGCTCGCGGAGCTGGGGAGGGGGATCGCCTATCCTTATCTCGTGGAGGGCCTCGCCCGCGACTTCCCCTTCGAGGCCGACGAACCGGAGATCGCGTGGGCGCGCGCGGCGTGTATCGCCGAGTGCACGGATTTTTCGAACCCCGAGGAGCTTCGCACACTCGTGGCCGCGGTCGAGGGCTTTACCCCCGACGACCCCGACAGCCACGACGACCGACACCGGCTCAAACTCCGCGGTGACTGGGTCCTCCTCGCGATCGAGCGCCTTCTCTCGGCGGAGCCGGCGGACCGGATGGCGTTCCTCCGCTTCCTCGTCCGGTGGATGCGCCCCCACGACTGGTCCTACGGCTCGGACGGCCGGCTGCTCGGGATCTTCGATCGTCTCCGCGGAGAGCGGGAGAAGGCCCTCTGGCTGCGTCTCGTGCACGGCGCGGCGCAAGACACCATGCTCGCAGGGTATTGGGGAGACCGCCCGCAGGAGCGTGGCGAGCGCGCGAGGAGCAAGGCATGGGTCGCTCGGGTGCTCGAATGGTACGTCGCGAGCGAGAACCCCGGCATTCGAGTCGAGATTCTGAGGATCCTCTCCTCTCTCATGAACGGGTACTCGAATGGCCGCTGGGGGCGGGTCATTCCGATTGACGAGGCCGAGGAGCGCCTCTTGTCCCACGTGGTCGAGGCCATGAAGATGTCTCGGCCGGGTCTTTTGGCGGGCGAGGGGTTCAAGCTCCGCGTCGAGGTCCTCGACAAGATCGCCACGCCCTCCGCGCGCTTGGCCCTCCACGAGTTGTTCGACGCCCAACGACGCGAGACAGAGGAGTGGGTCCTTCTCCTTCGAACGCTCGCGCCAGAGGCCGGCACTGAGTTCCTTCTGCGCGAGTACGATCCCCCCGGCGGCGAGGAAGGAGGCTGGATCGTGAGCCTCCTGGGTGGGCGGAGCGATCCGGCCGGCCTTGCCTTCCTTCTCGCGACTCTTCGCACGCCGCCCGACCGGTACCGGATGGACTCCCAGTACGAGGCCCTGCTCCCCATGACCGATCCGAGATCGACCGCGGCGCTCCTCCAGGGGCTCCCGGAAGTCCACGATGAGGACCGGAAACGCCGCGTCGTAGAGGAGCTCGACCGGCGCGGCGCGCGCATCCCGCTCCCGTTCCTCGTCGCGAATCTCTGCGGGGAAGCCTCTCCAGCTGCCTCAGCCTGCGTCACCGCGCTCGCGCGCCAGTGGCGTGTGGAGCGCGCCGCGCCGGTCCGGGAGGCGATCGAGGAGATCCTCGGGAAGTCGCAGGACTCGGTCGTCCGCTGGGAGCTCCTCGCCCTCCGCGCGGAATCTACCGAGCCGATCCGCGCGTCCTTCTGGAAGGAGGGCGATCCCGAGGGCGAGAAGTTCAGGGTCTTCTGCGAGATGCTGGAGTTGCCGCCCGCCGGGATCGGCCCGCTTCTCGACCTCTACCGCTCCGCGACCGCGGACCCGGAGAGGACAGCCGTCCTGCGACTCCTTGCTTCGGGCCGGTATCCGGAAGCCGATGCCTGGCTCAGGGAGGAGAGCAAGAACCGGGAAATCTCCGACGGACTTCAAGAGGAGATGATCCGCTTGCTGGGAGAATTCGGACGAATGGAGGCCCTGCGGTGGCTCCAGGACGAATACGGCTGGGAGAAGGCAGGCCCCGCGTGCGAGGCCGCCCTCCGGATCGCCAGGCGCCTGGACACGCAGACGCTCCTCTCCCTCGAATCGGATTGGCCCCGGCCGGACCTCGATCGCCTTCTCGCCTCGCGAGGGAGCGCGTCCTCTCCCCGCTTTGCGAAGGATTTCGCCGACTCCAGCGATCCGAGAAACCGAGCGGCCCTGCTCGAGCTCCTTGCGACCTCCGGACTTTCGGCAGAAGCAGAGGCCTTCCTGACGCCGGAGTCCTGGACGAGGGGATGGGAGCGTCCTGGCGGCGCGCTCCGCGTCTACTACAGGGCCGGCGGAAAGATGCCTGCCGGCCTCGATCCGGAACGAGAGCTCGGGCCCACGATGGTCGATCGGCTCGAGCGCTACCGGAGCCTCGCGCGCGCCGGAAGGCTGGCGGAGGTCCTGGACGCCTGCGGTGACGGGAGAGAGGTTCCGCGGGCGGAGGCGGCCCGATGCGCCCTCTTCCTGGAGGCGGCCTGCGCCGGCGATGCCGCGAACCCGTACCTCGCTCTCGAAGCGGACCCGCGCGTGGAAGGACGGATCGAATTCCGCTGGCCTGCCCCTCCCGCCCCTCCCGAGAAGGACCGGACGGAATCGGAGTAGTTTCGGAGCTCGGGTCACCGCCGAGTGGGCCGATTCTCTCGGGAGCTCATCGAACAACCCCCTCCTCGCCGGGCGCGCGGCGGGGTAGCCTCCCCTCATGGCAGGCGGCGAGCAGGGAAGGGATCGCTCGGGGGAGAGCGGGCTCGACCGGGCGCTGGCCCGAGCGATCGAGCGCGGGCTGGTGGCGCCCGCGGATCTCGAGGCGGCGGAGACGGAGCGGAACCGCCTGGCCGCGGGGGGGGCTCCGCTCCACGTCGTCCAAGTGCTCGTCCGGATGCGCCGGCTGAAGCCGGACTCGCTCGCCGAGCTCGCTCGCCTGGAGGCGAAGCCGACCCCGGACATGGAGGGAGAGGCGCCCCCGGCGGTCGCCTGGGGGGAGTACGAGCTCCTGGAAGAGATAGGGAGCGGCGGGATGGGGATCGTCTACCGCGCGCGGCAGAGGAATCTCGGCCGCGTGGTTGCGCTGAAAGTGCTCCGGCAAGGGGCGTCCGCTGATCCGGATCGGGTCGCGCGGTTCCAGCGGGAAGCCTCGCTCGTCGCGCGGCTCCGGCATCCGGGGATCGTTTCCGTCCACGCCGCCGGGGTGCGGGAGGGGTTCCACTGGATCGCGATGGAGTTCGTGGAGGGCGAGCCGCTCTCGGCGGTCCTGGCGCGTGGGAGGCTTCCGGTGGACCGCGCGCTCGCGATCGTCGCCGAGATCGCCCGGGCGGTCGAACACGCCCACTCGGCCGGCGTGGTGCACCGCGATCTCAAGCCGGCGAACGTGCTCGTCGACGCCGCCGGCATGGCGCGGGTGACCGATTTCGGGCTGGCGAAGGTCGCGGGCGGCCCGGACGCGGAGCGGCCCGAGACGCTCACCGAGAGCGGGACCGCGGTGGGGACGCCGTACTACATGTCTCCCGAGCAAACTCGCGGGGAGTCGCGCCGCGCCGACGCGCGCACCGACGTCTTCAGCCTGGGCGTCATCCTGTACGAGGCGCTCGCGGGCGAGCTCCCGTTCCGGGCGCCGGCGACGGCGGAGCTCTACCGGGCGATCCAGGAGCGCGATCCGGTCCCGCCGCGGAGGATCCGGCCCGACCTCGCGCCCGACGTCGAGGCGATCTGCCTCCACGCGCTCGAAAAGGACCCCGCGAGCCGCTACCCGACCGCGGGCGCGATGGCGGAGGACATCGAGCGCGCGCGGCGGGGGGAGCGCGTGGCCGCGCGGGCGCCGACGCGGATCGAGCGGATCCGCCGAACGGTCCGGCGCCGGCGGACGGCGCTCGTCCTCGCCGCGCTCGCCGCGACGACGGCGGGCGGGATCGGGGCCGCGCTCGTCCTGGCGGGGAGGCCGAGGGAGCTCGCGGGGGAGGGGGCCGCGGGTTCGTCCGGGGGGACCGGCGGGACGCTCGATGCGGAGCCGGAGGGGACGCAGTGGGAGCTCGTCTTCGAGGACTCGTTCGAGCGCGAGACGCTGGGCGAGCACTGGACCTCGCTCCTCGGGCGGTGGGAGATCCGGGACGGGTGTCTGGTGGGGGACGGGGTCGCGAGCTCCGGGATCCGGCTCGCCGAGGGCGTGGAGGGCGACGTCGCGATCGAGTACCGGGCGAGGAAACCGGCCCGGCGCGTCGTCTCCGATCTGTCGTGTTTTCTTCTCGGTGACGAGGGGAGCGCGACGCCATGGGTGACCGGATATCTCGCCGGCGTCGGCTCGAACTACGACGCCCGCTCTTTCCTCATGCGGAACCGCGTGGTCGTCCGGGACTCCTTCCGGAGGCACATCGTCCAGGACCGCTGGCACGCCGTCCGAGTTTCGCGGGAAGGGGAGACGGTCCGGCTGGAGATCGACGGCGCAGAGATCCTGCGCTACGAGGATCCGTTCCCACTGGCCGGGGAAGGGCGCGGCGCCATCGGGCTCTACACCTACGACTCCGCCGCGGAGTTCGACGACATCCGGATCCTCCACCGTCCGGTCGCTCGCCGAGTCCTGGCGCTGGCGATCGCCGACGATTTCTACCGGATCGGCCGCTACGATCGGGCCCTCGACCTGTACGAGGAGCACGCGCGGAGCCGCGAGGGGACGACCGAGGGCGACCGGGCCGCGCTCCGGGCCGCCTTCTGCCGCCTCGCGCTCGGGGACCCCGGCGCCGCGATCGAGGCGGCGCGCGCCGTGGTGGAACGCGCCCCGTCGCCGGAGATTGCGGCTCGCGCCCTGGTCCTTGAGGCCCGGGCGATCTTCGCCCGAGACGGCCCCGGCGAGGCGCTCGGGCGGATCCACGAGCTTCTCTCGGGGGCACCGGAAGCGACGGGGACGCCGTGCAGGGCGGTGGCCGAAGCGCTCCGCGCCTACCTCGTCGAGGCGGCGGAGCGGCTTCACTCTCACGAGCGCCGCCACGAGGAGGGTCTCGCCTACTGGCAGGAGGCGGCCCAGCACTACGCGGGGGATCCGGCGCGGCTCGCCTGGATCCTCCGGCACGCCGCGCACTGTCTCCTCAACTCCGGGGAGCTGCCGGAGACGATCCTTGCGGCCCGCTCGCTCCAGGAGCGGCTTCCGGAAGAGTCCGGCGAAGGGGCCTGGGCGCAGCACTACCTGGGCGTCGCGCTGGAGCGATCGGGAAACGTCGCCGGCGCGATCGAAGCGCACGAGGAGACGGATCGCCGCTACGCGGGGTCCGCGCCCGTGGCCGCCTTCTTCTCCCGGATCTCTATCGCCGACCTCCACAGGGAGGCGGGGCGGTCCGGCACCGCGATCAACGCCTATCGAGACGCCGCACGGGATTTCGTCGAGGTCGACCGGAGCCAGTCGCTCTATTGCCTCGGCCGGGTAGTGGAGCTCGCACGCGATTCGGGAAGACTCGAGGAAGCGCTCGAGGCGTGCGATGGGATTCTCGCCTTCTCCGCATGGGAGCGCGAGAGATGCGGCCAGGCACTCCTCGAAGCGGCGGAGATCCTCGTTCGCCTCGGGCGGAAGGCCGAAGCGAGAGAGCGGCTGGAGAAGGCCATCGCCGGCTGGAAGGACGTCCCCGATCTCGCCGGCAAGGCCCGGGCGCGACTCGCGGAGCTCGAGCGGGAGTAGAAAGCTCTCATTACTCCGCTGTCGCGTGTGGAGTGACGGGAGCGAGCCATCCGCACGCCACGAGCGGATAATTGAAGGTCTTTCGCCTTTTGAACTTACGCTGTTCTCCATGTGTTGACAATACTTGGGTTCGCCACTTGCTCATCTGTCGTCTCCAGACACTTCAAGAGGATGAAGACGATGAGCCGCCACTCGATCCAGATCCTCCCGGTCGTGGCCTGTGTTCTCTCCCTTTTCCCGCCGCTTCACGCGGAGGAGACCTCGCTCCCGGCGCAGGTCCTGACCTCCCGTGGATGGATGAGCACGGAGGAGGCCTATCTCCCGGGCGTCGTCCACGCCGAGCTCGCCTCTCTTCCCCCGTCCAGGTTCGGGGTGGACGAGGCGAGGCTCGCCGAGGCGAGGAAGGCTGTCGCGGTCTCCGCTCGCAGCCGCCTCCTGGCGCACCTTCTCGAGAACGGCCGCACGGCCGAGGTCCCGCTCGGAGCGAGCTTCCAGCCGTGGGGAGCCGGGGCGAGCGCCGCGGAGCTCGCAGCTATCCGTGCGACCGCGGGCGAAGTTCTCACGCACGAGGGGCGGGCCGTGGCGGCGGCGCGCGCGGTCGGCGCCTGGCCGCGCGACGCCGCGGGGAGAGCCTACTCTCCGGGCGCGTATGGCTACGTCGATCGCCAGGGCCGGACCTTCGCAAACTGGGACGAGATGCGCCGCGCCTACGCCTCGGATCCGCAGGGATACCGCGCGTTCTTCCTCCAGTCCCGCGATCCGTGGTCCTGGACGGAGCTCTTCGTCACCGCAAACGAGGGGCGCCGGGGCACGGCGGTCGCCCAGACCCTCCAGATCCCGGCCGGCCCCCGGAACCGCGGGTCGATGGGGCTCCATGAGGCCTGTCTCCTCGCCGCGCGAGGGGCCCCCTCGCGGGAGCCGCGCTCCAAACTCGACGTCCTTTCCGGGAAGTGGACCTACCTCTGGCGGCTCGAGCAGATCTACAACGGCGACGTCGATAGGACCGTCCAGGAGCTCCGCGCTGCCAAGGTCGCAGGCGTGGCCGTGAAGATCCACAACGGAACCTACGCCGGCGACTGGGACACGCCGGCCATGGCGCGCTTCCTCGAACTTTGCAACAAGGCCGGCATCCGGATCGCGTTCTGGGGCTATATCTACCTCCGGTACGACCCCGCCGGCGAGGCGCGACTGGCCGGAAAGATGGTCCGGAAGTACGCTCCCCTCGTCGACTTCTACCTCATCGACGCGGAAGCCGAGGCCAAGAACGAGCACGGCAACGCGAAGATCTTCGCCGCGGAACTCGCCAAGGAGGTCGGCCCGCTCTGTCCAATCGGGCTCGCGTCGTACCGCTACCCGAGCCTCCACCGCGAGCTCCCGTGGAAGGAGCTCCGCGCGATCTGCCAGTTCGACAGCCCGCAGGTCTACTACAGGAACGGCGACCCGATCGCGAACCTCACTCGATCGAAGGCGGAGTTCCAGGCCATGCAACCCCGGCTTCCCTACTTCCCGGCCGGGGACATGTACCTCGAGCACGGGACGAAGCCCACGCCGGAGGCCGTCACGCGCTACCTCCAGGCCTGCAAGGACGACCCCGACATCCACGGGACCCTCATGTGGGTCGCCGACCACATGCAGCGCGTCCCGGAGCTCTGGCGCGCCTTCGCCGAGTTCGACTGGCCGGCCGGCAATGCCCCATCGGGCCCGGACTACCGCGAGCTCTTGCGCCGGTTCCACGGCGCGGACGCCCTGGTCGTCCGCCCCTCGGCCCCGCCGCCCGTGCCCGTCCCGGCGCCCGGAGCGCCGGCAACCGTCTCGCCTGCCGACGGCGCTGTCGCCACCGGCGCTTCCGTGACGCTCTCCTGGCGGGGGCCCTCCGCGACCGAGCACCGCGTCTCTGTCGAGTGGGAGGGATCGAACGGGTTCCAGCCCTATTACACCTGGAGCCTCGCGGGCGGCAGGAACTCGTTCACGTTCTGGCCGCAGTTCGACGGGCGGACCTATCGCTGGCGCGTGCAGTCCCGGACGGCCGCGGGATGGACCGCCTGGTCGGCCTACTCATCGTTCCGCTACCGTCGCTCGTCGTCCCCCGCGCCCGCTCCGGCCCCGGGCGGGCTCGCGGCGCCCTCGGGCCTTTCGCCCTCGGGCGGGCGGACGGTGCGGGGCACGGCGGTGGCGCTCTCCTGGAGCGCCGTGTCGGGCGCGACTTCCTACGAGGTCGAGATCGACTACTTCTGGAGCGGGTCCTTCCGCCGCTACTACACGTACTCGACGACCGCTCCGTCGAAGACGTTCTGGCCGACCTTCCGTTCGACCCCGTACCGCTTCCGGGTTCGCGCGAAGAACGCGGCGGGTTCCGGTCCCTGGTCGGGCCACGCCGAGTTCAGGTTCGAGCCATGAGCCCAGGGCGGGGCGTGGTTCGGGTCTCCGGCCGCACCGTAGTCCTGGTCCTGGCGTCCCTCGGGGCTTCGGCGGGACTCGCCGCTGCGATCCTCTCACCGGATGGCGAGGTCGTGGCGGCGCCCGGGAGTCCGGGGGCCGCGCCGGTCGTTCCCGTTGTTCCGTCCCGGGCCGGCCTTGTCATGGAGCGAAGCGAACCGGCGCAGGGCCTCGCTGTGGAGCGAAGCGAGCCGGCGCGGGACCTCGCGCCCCGCGAGGCGCCCGCGCCTGGGCGCGCGGAGCGGTGGCCGGACGGGCCCGCGGAAGCGACGCAGGCGCCGGGCCCGCGGGAGGTCCTGGCCGATCCGTACGCCCCCCCCGAGGCGCGCCGGGAGGCGGCGCTCGCTCTCGGAGACTCGGGCGACCCGGAAGCGGTGCGGGCGCTCCTCGACCTGGTCGCGGGCTGCGAGGAGCCCGATCTCGTTCGCTTCGCAGGCCTTGCGCTCGCACGGGCCGCCGAGCGTGCGCTCGACGAGTCGCTCCGCGCCCAGGTCGTCGCGACCGCGCGGCCTGCCGTCGAGTCCTTCTATCTTCCCGCGCTCCTTGCCGGTGACCGCGACGCGTTCGAGCGGCTCTCCGCGGCGGCGGCGGCGCTTTCGGGAGTCGCCACAGCCGAGTACCTCGCCGGCCCGCTCCTCGGCTCGGAGGAGGTTTGCGAGGAGGCGAAGCTCGCGGCGCTCGACGTTCTCCTTTCGTCCCGAGCCGTCGAACAGACCAAGGCCCTCGAGGCGCGCCGGGGAACGCTCGGCACCCCGGCCCTCGAGAGCCGACTCGATCGCGTCCTCGAGGCGCTGCGCCGGCTGGAGGGGTAGCCCCCGATCCTGGTGGGGGCTCGAATCCTCTTGCCCCTTCTTCCGGGAGCCGTATACTTGTCCCCTATTCCATCGCGCCGGGCGGATCTGCCGGCGCAGGGTTCCGTTGCGGAGGGTGGGTCAAGATGAGATGGTTCTTCCTTCCGGTGCTCCTTGCCGCCGCCGCACCGCTGGCGGCTCTTGCCCAGGAGGACACGAGGCCGGTCACGGAGCTCTCCCTCGACCAGGCGATGGTCTGGGCGCTGGAGAACAACCTCGACATCCGCATCCAGGGCCACCTGCCCGACATCCGGTCGGCCGAGGTCGAGGAGGCGAGGAGCGGCTTCGACCCGGTCTTCGGGACCGACTTCAACGTCACATCGACGGTGAACCCCGGGAACCCGGCGCTCACCGGCCGCAAGGTGGACGAGAACGAGACCTACACCTACGGGTCGCAGGTCCGCAGGCTCACGCCCACGGGCGGGACCTGGACGGTCCGGATGGGGGGGACGCACACCGTCACCAACACCCCGGAGCTCTTCCGGACCCCGACGATCCGGGACGACCCGAAGAACATCGACCGGGTCTGGCGGAACGACGCGAGCCTGACGCTCACCCAGCCGATGCTGCGCAACCTCGGCTTCGACTTCAACCGGTCGAACATCCACATCGCTCAGAACAGCCTCGACCAGGCCTACTACACATTCCAGCAACAAGTACAAGACACCGTGCAGCAGGTGGTCACGGCTTACTGGAACCTCGCCCTGGCCGAGGAGACGCTCCGCGTGCAGCTCGGATCGCTTGACCGGGTCCGCCGCATCCTCGATCTCACGAAGCTCCTCGTCCAGGAAGGGAAACTCGCCCGGCACGAGATCTACGAGGTCGAGTCGAACCTCGGCCGCCAGCTCGACCAGGTCCACCAGTCGCAGAAGGCCTACCTGGACGCCGAGGACGCGCTGAAACGCCTCGTCGCGCCGCAGAAGACGGATCTCTTGTGGGGGGCGCGCCTCGGTCTCGTCACCCGACCCACGATCGCCCGGCCCGTGAATCCTGCCGACCAGAGCGCAAGGACGGCCCTCGAAATGAGGCCGGAGCTTCGGTCGATGGACATCGACATCAAGAACGCCGACGAGGCGATCCTCCAGGCGAGAAACCAGCTCCTGCCGCGCCTGGACGCGACGGGCGGGATCACGCTTCGCGACTTCGGCGGCTCGGGCAACTGGAAGAACTCGACCGACACGGTCTTCAGCACGAACGACAGCTCCGGCTTCGGCTGGGAGTGGACCGCGGGTGTGCAGTTCGAGATCCCGATCGGCAACCGCCCCGCGAGGAGCGTGTACACGCGGCGGGTGATCGAGCGCCGCCAGGCCGAGGACCGGCTGACCGACCTCCAGACCCAGATCGTGAACCAGGTGCGCGAGGCCGTGCGCGACACGAACACGACCTACGAGCGGGTGGACGTGACGAGCCGCGGCGTCGAGGCGGCCCAGAAGCGGTTCGAGAGCGAGGAGCTCCTCTTCCGCGAGGGGAAAAGCGATAACTTCCGTCTCCAGCAGTTCCGGGAGACGCTCCTCAACACGCAGATCCTCGAGATCAACGCCCGTTTCGCGCACGCCATTAGCCACATCGACCTCGCCCGCTCGGAGGGGACGATCCTGCGCCGCCTGCGAGACAAGAACATCATCGTTTCGGGGAAGGGAGGTTCGAAATGAAGCTTTTGCTCGCCGCCCTCCTCTCGCTTGCCGCGCTCCTCGCGACCGGCTGCTTCGAGGTCCGGCAGGACAACTCCCTCACGGCCGAGGTGAAGAGGGACTACTCGGATGTGGTCGCGATGAGCTCCGCCGAAAAGCCGCCGCCCGCGCCCTCGACAGGCATGGTGGTCGCGAATTACGCCTATCAGTTCCCCGCGAAGTGGCTCTTCGCCTATCCCGTTTCCACGACGCTCGCGATCCCCCCGTATCTCCTGGGCGAGGTCTTTGTCGCCGCGCTCACGCCGGCGACCGCGTTCGGCTACACCGAGTACCAGGACCGGGTCGACGACGCGGTCTACTACACCTACAAGGAAGGGGCAAACTTCCGCCGGCTCTGGAACCTTCCCCCGCCGGTCCTCGACGACAAGCGCTACGACCTCGTCGAGCGCGACCACCGGGAGGGACTCCCGCAGCCGATCGGCGTGGCGGCGGACCGCTACCCGTACACCCAGGATCTCACGCCGCCGGCCTGGGACGCTCCCCCGCGCCCGCAGCCTGGGCCCCAGCCCGGACCGGAACCCCAGCCGCAGCCCGGACCGGAGGGGCAGCCGAAGTAGTTCTCCGACCGGGAGGCCCCGCCTGCCGGGGGCACGTAACCGGTCGCGTCTTTTCCCCCGCGAGGAGATGCGCGCTGTCGTCTCCGGGGACGTTTCGTCGTAGGATGAGGTGCGACCATCCGGAGGCGTCATGTCCGCAGAGGAGATGAAGGAAGCGCTGCTCGCGCTCATGGGACAGCCTGACGTGCGCGCCCATCTGCGCCGGGCGGTGGGGACGATCGAGATCGACCCTGCAGAGATCCTCGCGCGCATCGACGAGAACACAGCAGCCATCCGTCGCCTCCAGGAGGAGACGGCCGAGAACACCGCGGCCATCCGCCGCCTCCAGGAAGAGACGGCCGAGAACACCGCGGCCATTCGTCGCCTCCAGGAAGAGACGACCGCCCTACGTTCCGACTTCCAGGAGCAGATGGTCGAGTTCCGGCAGCAGATGACCGATTTCCGGCAGGAGATGGCCGCGATGCGGCGTGACTTCCAGCGCGGTCTGGACGTGATCCACCGGCGGCTTGACGGGCTCGGCGCGCGATGGGGCATCCTGGCAGAGGAAGCCTTCCGCGAAGGGATGAGAGCGGTCCTCCAGGACGTCCTGCCCGGCGTCAGCGTCCGCAAGTGGAGGCGGCGCGATGAGGAAGGGAGAATCTACGGCCAGGCGACCTGGATCGAGGTTGACATCGCGGTCGAGGACGGCAAGACCATTCTGGTCGAGGTGAAGTCGAGCGCGAGCCGCGGCGACGTCGCGGCGCTCCTGCGGATCGCCCGTTTCTACGGGGAGATCGAGGGCAAGCCCCCGGATCGCATCCTGCTCGTCTCCCCGTTTGTGGACCCGCACGCCCGCTCTCTGGCCGACACGGTCGGCGTCGAGATCGCGAGTTCGACGGGCGTGATCCCGATTCCAGAGCCGTCATGAGGTAGCGATCTGGACGGTCCTCGTCGCCGCTGATTTCACCGACGTCCCGATTCGTAGCTCGGCGGGATGGTTGACCGACAGCCGGCATGGCGCTAGCATGCGCGTTAGCGCACTTGGTCGCGTTCAAGAGTTCCGGCAAGAGATTGGGTGCGATTTCGGATTGACGCCGATGCCGCTAGGGGTCCGTTGTCATTGCGGGGCGAACCTTTCCGTTCCCGACAACGCCGTCGGGAAGAAGGTCTGCTGTCCGTACTGCAAGGCCGAGTTCGTCGTCGCCGTTCTGTCGCCGATGACCGTCGCGTCCATGCCGGCGAGGGCGGGTCTCGTTCCGCCCGTTTTCCCGGTGCAGCAGTTGCCGCCCCCGCCCGTTGCCTTGCCACCGCCCGCTGTCTTTCCCCCTCCGGTTGCCTTGCCGCTGGCCGCGGTCTTTCCCCCTCCCGTGGCCCGACCACCGCCCGTCGTCTTGCCTTCTCCCACCGTCTCGCCGCCATCCGCCGCCCAGCCTCCTCCGGTCGTCTCGGCGGGACCACGAGCTGGCCTGCCGCCCGCACGCCGGCGGACAAGATCGGGCCGGTTGCGAAGGCGCTCGAGCGCCCTCCAGGCGGCCATCGGCGTCTTGGTCACGCTGTTCGCGCTTGTTGCCGGCTTCGCTTTGGTCGAATGGGCCGGCTGGGATCGTGCCACGGGGCCCGAACCCGGCGAGGGAGAGGGTCGAGAAGTTTCGGGGACCCCGGCGATCGACGCGGAGGCGATCGACCGCGAGATGCGCCTCGCGCGGCTCGATCTGGACGGCCACCGGCCGGAGCTCGCCGCGGCCCGCCTCCGGGAGCTCCTGGAGCGGCTCGGCGCCGGGGACCGGTCCCCGGAGGTCCGGATGCTCCTTGATAGAGCCGAGACCTTCGCCCTGCCGTTCGTACGGTTCCGGGAGATCGTCACGGAGCGGGCGTCTGCCGGCACCCCTCTGACCGTGACCTGGGAGGGGAGCGCGTCGGAGCTCTCCGGGTGGACCGAGTCGGGCCTTGTCTTCCATTCCCCCGGCGGAGCGAGCCCCGCGGACGACCGCGCGGTTCGGTGGGGGGAGGTCTCCGGGCGCGCGATGCTCGGGCTCCTCCTTGCTGCCCAGGTCGAGCGGACCTGTCCGCTGGAGACCGCGGCCTTCGCTCTCGCGTCGGGCGAGGTCGACCCAGGCAAGGAGATCCTCGCCCTCTACTTGCGCGAGAACCCGGGGCGAGGGGCGGAGGTGAACGAACTCTACGAGAGGTTCGCGAGCCGCGCGCCCCCTCCGGGCGGGTGGGTTCTGGTCGGCGATCGACTCGGTTCCGGAGAGGAGCTCGCGGCCCGCGAGGCCGAAAGAGCACGCGAGAGCGCTGAAGCGCTCGAAAAGGAGCGTCGCGATCTGGAGGCGCTCCGCGCCGCGCTGGCGGCAAAGGACGTGATGGCCGCGGCGCGCGAGGCCGCGCGCCAGGAGCTCGACGCCCGTCTTGCCGGGGTGGGGGCCTACCTCCTCACACAGGACTATAACCGGGCGATCCTCGCTCTCGAGCGCCACATGGCGCTCCTCGAGGTTCTCCGGCTCGATGATCTGGCGGCGCGAGTCCGCGATGCCCTCTTCGAGGCGCGGGGAGAGGCTGCGCTCTTCGATCGGCTCCTGTCGGCGGTGAACGACGGCCGGCTCGTTCGCCGGCCGGTCTGGAGAACGGCCTCGGGTTCGTTCGAGGTCGAGCTCTCCGGGGCTACGCGCGAAGGGGTTCTGGCCGCCTTCCCTGAAGGGGAGGTCCGGATCGAGTGGAAACGGATCGATCCATCGGGATACCACGAATTCTGTTCGGCGCTCGCGCTCACGGTCGGGGAACGGTACTTCCTGGGCGGGTACTGCCTCGATCGGGGACTCGAAGGCTTGGCTCGGCGCGAGTGGGTCCAGGTCCTGCGGTCGGGCCCGACCGAACTCCGCGAGCGCGTGAACCGCCGGCTGGCGCGGCACCTCGGGATCGATCTTCCGCTGGGCGGGTTCGTCGTCCACGAGAGCCGGATCGTCACTTTCGAGGAGAAGGCGCACCTCGACAAGGGGCTCGTCTTCTTCAAGGGAGAGTGGGTGACGCCCGCGGAACGGGACCGCACCAGGGCCGGTCTCGTCCAATACCGCGGCCGGTGGATGGGGAAGAGAGAGCGGGACGCTCTGGCTGCCCTGGAGGCGCAGGAGTCGTATCGCGCCCGCGAGGAAGGCTTCGCCAAGGAGCGCGGTCGCTGGGTCTACCGCTTCCAGAAGGAGATCGGCGGGGAGCTGTACCTCAGCGTCCACGGGAGGTTTCATGAGGCGCGGGAAGCCCGAGAACTGCGGTCCCAGTGGGAGAACGCCTGGAAGCTCAGGACCGAGCACTACGATCTGGTCACGAACTGCTCCGAGAAGTTCGCCACCGAGTGGGCGGACTTCATGGAGGAGGCGTGGAAGGCGTACGCGAGCTACTTCGACGTCGAGGCCAAGCGGCGCTTCGAGCTCTACGCCTTTCGCACCTTCGAGGATTATCGGAAGTACTGCATGGAGACCGGCAACGAGGCTCAGCTCCAGGCGGCGGGGTTCGCGGACTCCGCGCAGCGGCGAGGCGTGGGGTGGAGCGCGAGTGCGCAGGACAAGATCCTGCTGGAGACGATGATCCACGAGGCCGCGCACCTTTACCATTTCGATGTTCTCGGGTCTCTAGACCTGCCGTCGTGGTACTACGAGGGGACAGCGGAGCTGTTCCAGGGCTTTCGCTGGGACAGAGCGAAGGGAGTCCTGGAACTCGACTATCTTCCCGCCTCGAACCTCGCCCATCTCAAGAGCCGCATCTTCGCGGGCTCCCCCGTCCAGATCGAGGATCTCATCCGAGGGGATGCCCATCAGGCGATCGCCCAGGGACCATCGACCGCGATGGACTTCTATGCCGGTTCCTGGGGGCTCATGTACTTCCTCGAACACGTCGAGGAACCGAGGATTCGCCCGCTTGCCGCCGAGCTCCTCCGGAAGCTCCAGTCGGGCGGCTTTCCCGGTGCTCGCGGGGGGACGGCCGGTCGCGACCCGATCACGAAGACCTTCGGGCCCGATCTCAAGGGGTTCCAGGAGATGTGGGAGGCGTTCCTGAAGGGTTTGGGCTGAGCGAGATGACCCTCCCGGCTCCTCGAGATCGGAGGCGGCGCGAGGAGGAGTGTGCGGACCGTCTCGGTTCGGGGGGAGCCCGGCGGTGAGGACAGGCCGGGGCCGCTCCCGGCCGCAAGATAAACAATAAAGGAAAGAGGTCGCGCGATGCCGGTCCAGCTGGCTTGCCCTCATTGCCGGGGCATCGTCGCCGTCGGGGAGGAGTTCGCGGGCAGAGCCGCGGTCTGTCCGATATGCAGGAATACGTTCACGGTTCCGGCGATGCCGGTTCCGGCGATGCCGCGGCCCCAGCCCGCTCCACCCCCGGCCGCGGCGCCTTGGGCGGCGTACCCTGCCCCGCAGACAGCACCGGGCCCGGCGTTCGGCGCGGCGGCGGGCTGGTATCTCTCCAACGACGGTTCGGCGAAGCACGGCCCCTATGCGGAGGACCAGATCCGCCAGTTCGTCGCCGAGAAGGGCGTGACACGGCAGACTCTCGTCTGGCGGGACGGCTGGCCGAAGTGGGGACTCCTCAAGGACACGCCTGAGTTCGGGGGCGCGTTCCCTTCCTCGGGTTTGTCACGCAGGCAGTCGACTTCTAGCCAGCGCATTCGGAGATACCGGAGATCGCCGGTCCAGTTTGCCGTGATGGCGGGCTTTCTGCTTGCGGCTCTCCTTGGCGGAGGCGCCCTCCTCTTCATGCTTCTTCCGTCGCGTCCCGAGAAGGACCAACCTGCCCCCGGCTCCCCGGAACTCGGTTCCCCGAAGCCGCCGGCTCCGGAGCCAGCGCGCGAGGAAACTCCCGGACAGGCCCCCGCCGCCGGCGCAGAGGAGGCCGCAAAGGTCGTCTTCGAGGGGAGCCGCCATGTGCTCGCGACCTTCGAAGGGATCTGCCAGTCCATGCGCCCGGACGACACCGCGGAGGCGATCTTCCGGCGGATTCTCGCCGGCGTCTCGCGCGAGGAGACCTACGTCCTCTTCCCGGCCTACGAGCGCGAGCGCCTCATGGCGGACTTCGATCGCATCCGCAACGCCCTGGACGTTCCCGGGCGCACCCATGACACGATCGACCTCCTCCTCGTCGTCCGGACCGCGTTCGCCGCCGAGAAGGGGATCCGCGGGCACTTCCTCGAAAAAGCCTCGATCGACTCCGCATGGTCGTCCGCGCGAGTCGAGATGGAGGACCTCCTCGACCGCGAGAATCTCTCAAGGGAGGCCTTCGCCGCGTGCCTTTCCGGGACGTCGAACCAGGCCGAGTCTTCTCGAACGTACTTCGCCTACTTCGCCTTTCGCCTCGCCCTCATCCACAGGACTCGCGGGTTCCTCCAGGGGCTCGGGATCCAGGAGGGCGGCCTCGCGGACGCTCTCGGGGGAGCCCGCGAGCCCCAGCGGACCCACATCCCGCTTCCCGAGATCGCCGGCGCCGAGGAGCCGCCGGATGCGCCCGGGCCGGAAGGGCCGGGCCCCAAACTGCCCGCGCGGGAGGAGGAACCGGAGTATCTCCTCATCGAGGCCATCCAGGGCCTCCTGGGCGACCGCGAAGTCGGGGAGGCGGCCGAGTTCGCCAGGAGCCTGGCGGGGAGGTCGCTGATCGGGGAGGCAACCTTTCTCTCCTACAAGCCCGAGGAGGGGGAGGAGCGCAAGTCGATTCATCTCCTGGCGTCGTCCGCATCGGATCGTTGGACCGTCTACGTCGTGGGACCGGCCATGGTCCCCGCGGACGGCGAGCTCGCGGATACGCTCGAGATGGGCGCGAAGGTCCAGTGCGCGGCGCAGATCCTCGGTGCATCCCTCGCTGCTTCCGATGGAGAGGGAGGGATACTGACCCTGAAGGTGAGGTTCGTGAAGTTCGTGAGGGCCGACTAGCGTGTACGAGCCACCCGACCTCTACGTGGGGCGGATCGCGGTCTACAAGGGCCTGGTCTCGCTGGAAGCGGTCCGGGAATGCCTCGATGAGCTCAGGAGGCTGGCCAGGGGGACGCTCGCAGAGACTCTCGTGGCGCGCGGCCTTCTCACGGCCCGGGTGGTCGAGTCGATCCAGAAGGCGCGCCTCCTGCTGCAACGGCGCGAGACCGACAAGGCGCTTTGCGAGGCCGCGCTGAAGAGGGGGCTCGTCGGTCGCGAGGCGCTGGGTCGTGCCATCGAGGAACAGAAGGCCCGCTACTCGCGCGAGGGCTACCGCAGCCTGGTCGATCTTCTCGTGGAGCTGGGGTTCCTGGTCTGGGCTCAGGTCGAGAGCCTGGAACGCCAGGTGGCGGCGGAGAAGACGTCTCCCCCCGGAGCGGCCCTTGCCCTGTCTCCACTCCCTTCCCCCCCGGTCGGGGCCTCACTCTCGCCCGGCCATCCCATCGGGCCGGATACGGATGCCTTCGCCGCCATGGTCGAGGGGATTCCGTCCGATTCGCTCGAGACCTGGGGGAGCGTCCCGTTTGCCTCCCGTCCCCCGACCGGCCCCGGGGGTTCTCTCCCGCCCGTTTCCCCTCCCGCTCCGCCGCTCGCTCCCCCTCCCTCTCCTCTAGCCCCTCCACCGCCTTTCCCGACCTGGATGGGGATTCCGTCCGCCCTCCCACCGCCGGGCGCCGCGCCCCCGCCCGCGGTTCCCCCGGGCGCGCCGTATGGATATGGAGCCTATCCGCCCCAACCGCCCCCGTACGTTTCGCCGGCGCCGCCGCCGCTGGCACCGGGTCCGCCCCCTTTGCCGCCTCCGAAGAAGAGAACCCGCCGCCGGAGGAGGTGAGACTTCGCCGGCGTCGCGGACGGGCCGCCCTCGCTCACGCTCACGGTCACGCTCACGGTCACGGTCACGGTCGACGTTCACGGTACACGCCGGGCCGGCCGTGGTCGCGTTCCGTGACCGTGGTCGCGTTCCGTGACCGTGGTCGTGTTCCGTGACCGTGGTCGTGTTCCGTGACCGTGGTCGTGTTCCGTGACCGTGGTCGTGTTCCGTGACCGTGACCGTGACCGTGACCGTGGGGTAGAAAAGCGCGAAACCCCAGCCTAGCGTGTTCCGCGCTCCTTGTGGGCTCCGGGTCCCGGGCGGTATCCTGGCTGCCGAATCATGGACCGGGCGATCCTTTCGCGCTACCTCCGGGCGGACCTGGTGGACAAGGTCCTGGGAGGAGGGGCGGCGTTCACGCTGGAGGAGAATCTCCAGACGGTCGGCTACTTGAACGATCTCGCCAACGCGCTCACGAGCTACGTCCCGGAACACATCTCGCGGGATCCCGATCTCTACTCGCCGGCGGGTGGGTTCCTCGATCCGTGCTTCATCGAGGGGACCTTTCTCTTCGCGGACATCACGGGTTTCACCCCGCTCACCGAGGCGATGGCAAAGCGCGGCCGGGAGGGGGGCGAGGAGCTCACGATCGTCATCAACTCGCTCTTCGAGAAGCTCCTCGATATCGTCACGAACGAAGACGGCTCGGTGCTCAAGTTCGGAGGCGACTCGATCCTGGCGTATTTTCCTCGGTCCACGGGGGCGCGGCACCTCCGGCGAGGGATGGGCGCCGCCCACGAGATGAAGCGGGCGGTATCGCGCTTCCGCAAGACGGCGGCCGGCGTGCCGGAGATCCGGCTCCAGATGTCGATCGGGATCGCCGCCGGGAAGGTGTACGCGGGCCAGGTGGGGGACCCGAGCGACCGCGCCGAGTACGTCGTGGCGGGGGAGCCGCTCCGGCGGATGGCGAAGGCCGAGTCGGCGGCGGCGAGCGGGCAGGTCTTCGTGGACCGGGCGAGCCTTGCCGGAGACGGCAAGAACGTCGTCCTGGGGGAGGAGTCGGGGGAGTTCGTGGAGCTCGTGGACGTACCGCGGGCGCCGGACGGGGACGACGAGAAGACGGGCTTCTTCCGCATCGCCAAGCCGGAGATCCGCCTCACGGCGACCGAGTCCACGCGCGAGAAGGTCGAGGCGCTCCTGCGCGCGATCGAGCGCCTGCGGGTCCTCGTCCCGGAGCCGATCTTCGAGCGCCTGAAGGCTTCCCCGGACCGGATCGACCTGGACCCCGAGCATCGCCAGGTGACGACCCTCTTCGTCAACCTGCGCGGCCTGGACGAGCTCGTCCTTGCCTCGGGCGAGGACGCGCGGAAGATCCACGAGCCCCTGACGCGGGTGTTCACCGAGATCCACGGGCTGGTCCAGAAGCACAAGGGGATCATCTCGCGCGTCTCGCCCGCCACCATGGGAGACAACCTCCTCATCCTGTTCGGCGCGCCGACGTCCTCGGGCGACGACGCGAAGAACGCGGCCCAGTGCGCGGCAGGGATCCGGGACCGGGTCGCCGCGCTCGCCGGGTCGGGAGGCGGGCCGTTCACGGTCCGGATCGGGGTGAACACGGGTTTCGCCTTCTGCGCCAACGTCGGCTCGACGCTCCGCAAGGAATACACGGTCTTGGGCGACCCGGTGAACCTCGCCGCGAGGCTGATGACCTTGGCCGAGGACGGAGCGGTGGTCCTGGGCGAATCGACGCGGACGCAGCTCGGCGGCGGCTTCCTGGTGAAGGAGCTCCCTCCGGCCCGGGTCAAAGGGAAGAAGGAGCCGGTGGCCAACTTCCTCCTGGCCCGGACACAGGACTTCCGGCCGCCGCAAGCCACGACGACCCAGGTCCGCAAAAAACTCCTGGGACGGCGAAAGGAGCTCCAGTTCTTCAGCAGGAACGCCGAGCTCGCCGCCCGGGGCTCGGGACAGGTTCTCGTCGTCTTGGGGGAGATGGGGATCGGGAAGAGCTCGCTCCTCAAGGGGGCGCAGACGACCTCGATCCGGCACGGCATGCGGGCGCTCTCGATCGGACCGGGACCGCAGGAGGTCGGGAGCCCCAACCGGCCCTGGATCGAGCTCCTTCGGGAGATCCTGGAGATCCCCAGGTCCGACGATCCCCAGGCACTCCTCGCGGCCCTGAAGGGCGGCCTGGAGGAGCGGTTCCCCGACCTCTCCGCGTGGGACGTCTTCATCGCAAGCTACCTTGGCGTCGAGCTGCCGGGGAGCGAGGCAGCCCCCGAAGGGCTGAACGCCCGCGGGCGCGCCGACCAGTTCAAAGAAATCGTCTCGCGGGTCGTCGAGATCTCCAGCCGGAGCCAGCCTCTCGCGCTCTTCCTGGACAACGCCGACGGCCTCGACCCCGCCTCGCTCCGCCTGCTCCACGAGCTGATCGAGCGGGTCGAGTCGCTCCCGGTACTCCTCGTCCTCGCGGTTCGAGACGCGAGCCTCTTCGGGATGTTCTTCCAGCTCCCGCACGTCCACCGCCTCGAACTCGAAGGCATTGATATTGAAACGGCCCGCCGCCTCCTGGAGTCGCACCTCGGGGTCGCGCGCCTGCCCGAGGACCTCGTCCGTGGGCTCTTCGACCGGTGCCGCGGAAACCCGCTGCTCATGGGCGAGATGGCGGGGGGCCTCGTCCACCAGGGACACCTCGTGGTGGACGCCGAGAAGAAGTCGGCCACGCTCGTTCACCCGCTCGACCAGGCGGGCCCGTCCGACCAGCTCCACGCCTACTTCATCAGCCGCCTCGACCGGGTGAGCTTCCATTGCCGGCGCGTGCTCACGCTCTCCGCGGTGATGGGGGAGTCGTTCGCGACGAAAGACCTCGAACGGCTCCACCGGCGCCTCGAGTCGTCGTCGCTCGATTTTCGCCACCACGCGAAGGAGGCGGTGGAGGAGGGAATCCTCGTCGAGGCGGAGGGAGGGAGGTTCGCCTTCTACCACCCTCTGATGAAGGAGGTCCTCTACGAGAACATCGCCTTCGAGACCCGGCGGCACATGCACCGGGAGATGGGAAAGCTCCTCGAGGAGGACTTCTTCCCCAACCTCGAGCGCGGGATCGATCTCCTCGCGCACCACTTCGACCGCTCCGACGATCATCGCCGCGCGGTGCGCTACCTCGTGAAGGCCGGGGACCGGGCGAAGCAGGACTACGCCAACTCGACCGCCGTGGAGTATTACAAGAAAGCGATCCAGCGGATCCGGGACCACAAGCTCGAGGACGAGCAGCCGCTCCTGCCGCTGCTCGACCGCTACTCGCGGGCCCTGGAGCACGACGGGCAGATCGCCAAATCGATCGAGGTCCTCAAGGACTGCCAGCGGATCGCCCGCGAGCGGGCCGCCCACGCGAGCTCGAAGATCGGGAGGCTCTACACGCGGCTCGGGGAACTCGACGACGCGGCGCGCTACCTCGAGGAGGCGCACCGGGCCTACGAGGAGTTCCAGGACAGCTATGGCCTGGGTCACGCGCTCCTCAACAAGGGGCAGCTCGCCCAGGCCCGGGGGGACGCCAAGGAAGCGGCGCGGTATCTCTCCCGGAGCTTCGAGGCGCTCAAGACCTCCGGCGACCAGGAGGGGATGGCCCGGTGCCTCCACTCTCTCTCTCTCTCGTACAAGGAGGCGGGCGACCTGCTCAAGGCGGCCGAGCACCTCAAGGCGTCGCTCGGGATCAACGAGAAGATCAAGAGCCGGCTGGGCCAGGGGATCTGCCACAAGACCTTGGGAGAGATCTACATCGAGCTCGAGAACTTCCCGTCCGCGACCCGGCATCTCGAGTTCGCCCGCGCCGCGCTGGAGGAAGTCGGGGACAAGTACTCGCTCGCCGGAGCCCTTCTCGTGCAGGGAAGGCTCGCCTCGTGGCAGGCTGCCCTGGGGGCGGCGCAGACCGCCTTCGAGCGGGCCGCGGCCCTTCACGCGGAAATGGGGGATCAGGCGGGCGAGGCCACGGCGCGCCTCGGTCTCTCCCGGGTTCTCTTCCGGATGGGGGTCCGCGCCTCGGCCCGGGAGGAAGTGGAGCTCGCTCGCCGGTGTCCCGACCCGGCTTGTCAGCTCGAGACGTTCCTCGTCGAGGGGGAGGTCTGGCGGGAGGAAGGCGACCTCGACAGCGCCCGTCGCTGTCACAAGGAGGCGCTCGCCCGGGCGCGGGCCACGGGGCTCCCGCGCCTGCAATGCCTCGCCTATCTCGAACTTTCCGCCGACCTTCTCGTGGTCTCCCGCTTCAAGGAGTCGCTCGCCGCCGTCCATCAGGCTTTCCAGCTCGGCCGGGCCCTGGAGAAGCGGCGCCTCGTCATCCTCGGCGCGATGGGACTCGGGGACGTCTACGCCCGGATCGGCCGCCCCCAGAAGGCGGTCGAGTTCTACCGCGCCGCCGTGGAGCAGGCCGAGCAGGTGGGCTACACCGACCTCCTGCCGTTCCTCCTCGCGTCGCTCGGGGCGGCAATCGCGGAGTCGGGCGGCTCCCTCCAGGAGGCGCTCGACGCCGGCAAGAAGGCGTACGAGCTTGCCGACAAGGCAGCGGCGCCGGGGGCTCGAATCGAGGCGCTGCTTGCCATCTCCGCCACCCTCGTCGCGGCGGGGAAGCTCGAGCAAGGCCGGAAGCGCCTCGAGCTCCTCCTCCCCGAGGCGGAGGTGTTCGGCTCCCCGCTCGTCACCGCGCGCTGCCGGCTCCTCTCCGCGCGCGCGGCACGCGCTGCCGGGGACCGCGCGTCCGCGCGGCCCGACGCGCTTGCCGCGATCGGCGCCGCCAAGCCCCTCGGCTGCCTCTGGGTGCTTCGCCCGGCCTACGAGGTCCTGGCCGAGGCGGAACCCGACTCGGGCGAGTTCCGCAAGGCGCTCTCCGAGTCGTCCGACGCCTTCTCCGACGCGGCGAGGGACGTGCGGGACTGATTTCTCTCAGCTTTCAACAGACCACGGGACACCCTCGGGGAATCCCTCGAGAAACCTCCGGAGGTCGGCCAGCACGGGGCTGAAGAGGTCGAAAACTCGGGATCGAGCGCCGGGGCCGAGGCGCGGGTCATCATCGTTCCTGAACGCGAGCAGGGCACCGATGCGCGCCTTGTCGGCGCTTCTCGGAACGACCTTGGACTGCTTGAGGCACTCCTCGTACGCGAGAATGCACCGGGTCACCTGGTCATTCTGCGAGTCCCCGGACCAGGACCGCCAAACGAGCGTTTCCAGCTCTCCGCCGGTCGTCATGTCCGGAACTACCAGGAGCCCGATCGAGGGTTTGGTGCCAGCCCACATTCCAGACGAGGGGACCTCCTTCCCGGTGATCTCCTTTAGGGCGTCCTGAAAGCCCTTGAATCTGCCTGCGGGCGACGTGTCCGCATCGACAACCACGCCGATGGCGGCTTTGGTGGCGAGCAGTTCCGGACTCAAGAAGACATAGAGTTGCTGGCGAAGGTCGGCCCATCCATTGAACTGCTTGATGAACACGGGCCCGCGTCCGACACTCTCCAGCATCTCCGCCATGAAGTCCAGGTCCGAGCGCCCCTCGACGCAGAGGATGGAGGAGCACTTATTGATGTCGGGCTTTGCCATGAATCAACGAAGATCAATATCACCGGCCAGAGCCGCCGCGACCATCTTGTCGTCCAGGACGCGCCCCTCTATCCCGCTCTCGATGCGGAAGAGCTGGACTACGGAGAGGTCATAGGTCGGCCGAGCGGAAAACGCTCGATGGGCCGCTTCCAGGCACTCGCGGCTGTGGGTCGTGGCGATGAGTTGCACGCCCATCTCATCCGTCGCCTGGGCGAGTCCCGCCCAGACATCCTCGTACGCCGAATAGTGCAGGCCATTCTCGATCTCGTCCAGGAGGCACACATCGGGAGTCTCTCCGATGAGCTCGGACAAAACCACGAGGAGCCGGTACAACCCCTGCCCCGCCTGCGAAAGTGGGATCATCTCGGACAGACCCAGATCGACGAGAATGTGGCTGCCGTCGGGTTCGACCACCACACGCACCTTTCGGACTCGGCCATCAATTCTCTTGAACAGGCTCTGGATTTGCTCTTCGCCACTGCGCTTTCTTGTGGCGAGAGAGTAAAGGCGGACCACATCGTCCGGGCTGTGCATCTGCACGGAGATCAGCCGGCAGCTGCCCCACGGCTGCAGCTCCTCCGTGAAAATCATCGGCCCATGGCGGTCGATCGAGGTCGTGAGGGTACGAGTGGCTGAAGACACCGTCAGGATTGCAGCGGCCGGTGCGCCGTCGCGCACGAGCCAGGGGAAAAAACGCCTTTGCTGGTCTCCGGAACTCGCCCTCAGCAGGCCAGGGAGAGAGTTCAGGAGTTGTGGGTCACACGCGAGTGCAACGCCCTCCAGGAGCGATGTCTTGCCCACGTTGTTCTTGCCGACGACCAGGCTGACCCGCTTGAGACCATCGAGCTTCAAGCGCGTGAAACCGCGGAAGTCGCCAAGCTCAAGCGTCGTAAAATGCTTGTCGCCCGCTACGCTCTTCTCGCCAGACATGGACTCGTCCGTGGTTCATGGAACATGGGTTGTCCACGTTCGGAGGGAATGTAGCACAGCAGGCTGCTTCCAGCCAGGTAGCTGGGCCGGATCGGATCGTCGCTCGCGCGCCTGGCCGCTTGCCGACCGGAAGGAGCGCGTCACTTTCCGCTCTGGCGTGCTCTGGCCCTCCGCGTGGCGCCGTACCGAGCGGATGGCGGGACGAGGAAGGTCGGAGCCCTAGGGTCCGCTCGCCGGTTCTACCGGCTTGGTTCGCCGGGGGGCGCCGGCGGCGTCCCGGGGCGGTCCGGCTCGGCAGCCTCGCCGCGCGCGATGCGCGTCCGGACGACGATGTTGGCCTCCACGAGCGGCTGGAAGATGTAGTCGAGGTCGCTCTTCTGGGCAGGGACCGTTTCCTCGTAGACGCTCTCCACGTAGCTCGTCACCGTGCGCATGGCGGTGTCCCAGCGCCGGGATGCCCTGCTGACGGTACGCGTCGCCTCCAGGGCGCCGAGATGGGCACCCCCCTTGGCGCCGCCGACGTTTTCGAAGGCGGTTTGGCTTGCCGCGATGTTGGCCACGAAGTCCGCGATACCCAGGCGGCCGATGGCCGCGGCCACCTTGGGCTCGGCGCCGTCGTGGATGAGCGTGGTCATCCCGGCCGTCTGTTCGCCATAGCCGCTCCGGAGGAAGCCCAGTCCCTTCGGGAGAAGCTCGTTCCGCACGAAGGCGGCGTCCTTCTTCTTCGCGGGAGCGTCGTCGCGGAACATCCAGGCGTCGAGCACCGAGTCGAATGCCGACACGGCCCGGTCGCGCCGCCGGTCCGCGGTCCTGAGCTCATCCACAAGACTCTTGCGCGTCCCCCGCTCGCTCGGTCCGGCGCTCGCGCCGCCCCGGATCTCGCTCGACCCCTGCTCGAGCCTGGCGGCCAGCGCGCCGGCGGCGACGTCATCGGGCCTCTTCTCCCGAAGTCGCGAAGCCGTCGCCTCTCCGACGGTGATCTTCTGCTCCAGCGACAGCCCTTCCACGATGAAGTCCGACATGTCTCGCCCCTCTCTCCGCGGCTTGGTTATCTGGACCGGCGAACCTAGATAGCCCGACTACCTTATGTGCTAGACCCGCCCTGTCAAGCACAAAAGACGAAGCCGCTGAAAAACGGGGCCTGGTGGCGCTCTCATCCATCCGGCACCGGCCGCCCTCTGCCGGATGACACTCACGGCGGGTTTGCCTCCGCGGGACTCAGGCGCCGCCCGCGAGTTTCGACGCAGCCTTGGACGGAACTCGCCGGGCGCGGCCGGCTCCCAACGCAGCCTCGTCCGGAACTCGGGCGTCACCGCCGGGTTTCGACGCAGCCTTGTAGGGAACTCGGGCGTCGCCGCCGGGTTCCGACGCAGCCTTGTAGGGAACTCGGGCGTCGCCGCCAGGTTCCAACGCAGCCTTGTGCGGAACTCGCCGGCCGCCGCCGGCTCCCAACGCAGCCTCGTTGTGCAACCGGGAACCTTGGTAACACTTTGG
>JACQVV010000454.1 GCA_016209595.1 Planctomycetota bacterium | reverse complement strand
CGTTGTGTCCGTCTAGGAGCCTGTCGAAAAAGTCATTCTGGCTGCGCGCGGCCCTCTCGACCGATCTTCCCGTTGCTCGGGCGCAGCCCCTCGCTTCGCTCTGGGTAAACTAGCTTGCCCAAGCTGCTCGGGTATCCATCACCCATGGCCCGGGAACGGGAAAGAAGAGAGGATGGACTCGTCTCACTTCTCCGGCCGGTCTCGTTGGAGCTGGAGCGTCCGGGAGGTCCAGGCGGGGTCGAGGATATGCCGGTTCGTGCGCCCCGCGACCTTCTCGGCGAACTCGGTCGTCGCGAGTTTCCCGCCCACGTCGGGCGTGGACTCTCCCTCGCGGAGGAGGTCGAGAGCCGCGTTCTTCACCGCGCTCCCGGCCCGCACCTCGCCGAGATGGTAGAGGAGAAGGGCGAAGGCGAGGAAGATCGCGGTGGGGTTTGCTCTTCCCTGGCCGGCGATGTCGGGTGCGGTCCCGTGGGCGGCATCGAAGAGACCGACCCGGACGCGGCGCTCGCGGTCGAAGCCGTAGTTGCCGCTCGCCCCGATCCCCAGGGAACCCACGAGCCCGCAGGCCATGTCGGACAGAAAGTCGCCATACTCGTTGAGGACGAGGACGATCTGGAAGTTCCTAGGCTTCAAAACGATCTTGGCGAGGAGCGCGTCGAAGAGCTCGACGCGGTGGGGGACGTCGGGGTAGTCGCGCGAGACCTCCTTCACCACCGCCTCGAAGAGGCCGTCGGTCATCCGCTGGATCGTGTGCTTCGAGGAGGAGGTGACGCTCTTCTTCGTCTTCCGCGCGAGCTCGAAGGCGAAGACGGCCGCCTGCCGGCACGGCTCCTTCTCGATCACCCGGAGCGAGACCGCCGCCTCGGTCCCGATCATCTGGCCGGGGTCGTCGTAGGTCCCGCCGGTGGCGATCCGCACCACGTCGAGGTCAACGTCGGCCTTGAAGTTCGTCGGGATCCCGGGGATCGTCTGGACCGGCCGGTGGATCACCTGGAGGCCGAGCCTTCTCCGGAGCACCTGGTTCGGGCTCTCCTTCACCGTCGCGGTGGGGTACTTGAGCGCCGCGGCGGTCTTCTCGATCTCGCGGGCGGCCTCGTCGTAGAGGGCCTCTCCGCGCGAAGCGCGACTCTCGACCGACAGGTCGAAGGGCCGCCACTCGATCGCGAAAGGAAGCGCGGAGGTCGCCAGGAGGCGCACGGCGGCGGCGAGCTCGGCCCCGATGCCGTCGCCCAGGAGTTCGACGACTGGGTACGTCTTCATGGAAATACCTCCCCCGTCCTCGTGGCATTCTGGCCCCAGGCGCTTCCCGGCGCAACCGCGACGTGTACAATCGGGTCCGCCATGTCCACGAGCCCGAGTCCCCCGCCTCCGGAGATACGTGAGCCCGACGAGCGCGTGAGGGCGCTCCGCGGCGTCGAACCGTTCGCGGAGCTCGAAGACGAGGCGGTCGAGAGGCTCGCGAGGGCGCTCGTCGAGGAAAGGTTCGAAGCGGGTTCGAACGTGGTGCGGGAGGGGGACGAGGGAGACCGGCTCTTCGTGGTGGCCCAGGGCGAGTTCCAGGTCTACCTCCGGCAGGAGTCGATCGGATTCGAGAAAGAGCTGGAGCGCCTCGGGCCAGGCGGGTATTTCGGCGAGATCGCGCTCCTCACGGGTCGGCGGAGGATGGCTTCGGTCCGGGCCCTCACGGCGGGGCGCGCCTTCGCCCTGTCGCGGCGCGACTTCGAGGATGCGCTCGGGCGCTCCCCTGGGCTCGCGCTCTCGCTCTGCCGGGGGCTCGCGTCGTACCTCGACCGGACGCTCCGCCTCGAGGCGGCGGTGCCTCTCGTCAACATGGATGACATTGATTATCGGCCCGAGGTGGCGGGGCTCCTGCCTGCCAACATCGCCGCGCTCTGCAAGGCGATCCCGATCCGGTGGGAGCGAGACCGCGTCACGGTCGCGATGGTGGACCCGTACGACCGCCGCGCGGCGAGTTTCCTCGCCGACGTGCTCCGGAAGTTCCAGATCGAGTTCGTGGCGGTCACCGAGGAGGCGTTCGAGCGCTTCTGCCGGCGCCACCTGGGCCGCGCGGGAGAGCGGCCGCTGGCCACCGCCGACCTGGGCACGCTCACCTATCTCGCGCCGGGAGGCGTGGAGGAGAGCGTCGGGGGGCAGCCGGCGGCGGACCTCGTTGAGACTGCGCTCAAACGGGCGATCGACGTCCTGGCGAGCGACATCCACATCGAGCCCTGGGGGGCCGAAGCGAAGATCCGCATCCGGATCGATGGCAGGATGATGGACAGCGATCTCGCGGTGCCACGACCGCTCCTCGCCCACGTGGTGAGCCGGCTCAAGGTGATGGGCGGACTCGACATCACGATGCGGCGGGTGCCCCGCGAGGGGAGTTTTGCCGTCCGCTACGCCGACCGGATGGTGGAGTTCCGGCTTTCGGTGATGCCGTGCGAGGGCGGGGAAAAGGCGGTACTGCGGATTCTCGACCCGAAGCAGCTCCGGCGCGACCTCCCCTCTCTCATTTTCAGCCGCCCGGTCCTTCTCCTCATCCGCGAACTCTTCGAGAACCCGAGCGGGCTCGTCCTCGTGACCGGTCCCACGGGGGCGGGAAAGACCACGACCCTCTACGCGGGGCTCGCCGAGATCTGGAACCGGAGCCAGGCCGTCAACATCGTGACGATCGAGGACCCGGTCGAGTACCGGCTCGACTGGGCGACCCAGATCCAGGTGAACCGCCCCGTGGGGCTCGACTTCGCGCAGATCCTCCGCTCGGTGCTCCGGCAGGACCCGGACGTGATGCTGGTGGGGGAGATCCGGGACGAGGAGTCGGCGGTGGTGGCGGTCGAGGCGGCGACCACGGGACAGCTCGTGCTCTCGTCGCTGCACACCCACTTTGCCCTGGAGACGATCGCGCGCCTGAAGCACTTGGGCGCGAAGCCCTACCTCCTCGCGAGCGCGCTCAAGGGGATCCTCTCCCAGCGCCTCGTGCCGCGGGTCTGCGTCGCGTGCCGCCAGCCGGTCGAACCGGGGGACGAGGCGCTTCTGCGCCTCGACGCGCTCGGGATCCTCCCTCCGGGCGGGGTGGCGACCCTCTACCGCGGGCGCGGCTGCGACGTCTGCCGGTCGCAGGGGGAGCTCGGTCGCGTGGCGCTCCTGGAGGTCCTGGCGATCGACGACGCGCTCCGGGATCTCATCGAGAGGGGCGCGACCATTCGCGAAATGGAGGACGCGCTCCGGCCGGAGCAGTTCGTTCCGATGGCCCGCTACGCCCGCTTCCTCCTGGAGGAGGGGATGGTCTCGCCCGCGGCGGTCGCGCGGGCCTTTCCACCCCGAGTCATGCACCGGGCGCCGGAAGGATGAGAGAGGCAAAGGCCTTCTATTCCGGGCCCGGCCTGAACGTCGAAACCTACGACGAGCGGACGGCCCTCGCCGGGACAGCCGTCGAGGGAGACGTCGAGTTCTATCTCGCCCAGGCCCGGGAGGCGGGGGGGGCGATCCTGGAGCTCGGATCGGGCACGGGTCGGGTCTCGCTCGCGCTCGCGCGCGCGGGGTTCGAGGTCGTGGGGCTCGACCGCTCCGAGGCGATGATCGCGCGCGCCGAGGAGAAGAGCGCGTCCCTTCCGGCGCCAGACCGAGCGCGGGTGCAGTTCGTGCGCGGCGACATGTCGGACTTCGACCTGGGCCGCGCGTTCGGTCTTGTCCTCGTGCCGTTCCGCGCGTTCCAGGCGCTTCTTTCCCCTGAGGCGCAGCGCCGCTCGCTCGCCAGGGTCCTCCAGCACCTCGCGCCAGGCGGCAGGCTTGTCCTCGACCTCTTCGATCCCCGCCTGGAATACTGCCTCCCGGATGAACACCGCTCGCGGATGGAGCGCGAGAGCGTCGTCCACCCCGCGAACGGGCACCGGGTGACGGTGACCGTGATCCAGAGGACGAACGATCCTCTCAACCAGATCCTCTCCGAGCGATGGCGGTTCGAGGAGATCGACCTCGATAGGCGCCAGGTCCGGGTGGAAGAGGAGAAGCTCGTCCTACGCTGGACCTACCGCTGGGAGGCTCGATACCTCCTCGAGCTCTCCGGCTTCGAGGTCCTCGCCGAGTACAGCGATTTCAGGCACTCGCCGCCGGCCTACGGCCTCGAACAGGTCTGGGTCGCCCGGCGGACGTGACCGGACGAGTCAGCGCCGAACCGAACCGATTGCCGGTTGCCTGTCGTCTGCCGGTTGTCCCGCCGCGGCCCCGTAGTATCCTGATGGTGTCTGCCGATCTGTTGGACATCGACGCGTGACGCCGATCTGGGGGGAGGGCTCTATCGGGAAGACGGCCGGAGAGGGGAGAGACATGTTGGAGATCCTCGTCTTCAAGCTCGCTCAGGTCGTGGTCGGGAGGCTGGGCGGGATCGCGATCGACCGAGTCCTCGCCCGGCTCCTCGACCGGATCACGGGCGCGAAGCGCCCCGCCTCGGTCGAGGAGGTGAAGGCCGCGGTGCGCGAGGCGCTCGCCCAGGAGGGCGCCCAGCCGGCGGCGCTCGACCGGGCGCTGGGCGACGGGCTCGCGGATCTCCGCGACGAGCTCGCCGGCATCGGGAAGCACCTCGAGGACTTCGGCCGCTACGCGCGCGAGAGTCTCGAGGATGTCCGGCGCCTCGTGGGGGAGGACCTCTCGGAGCGCCTCGGCGCGGAAGGGGATCGGGTGATCGAGGCTCTCCAGAAAGAACCGGACCGCGCGGCCTCTCTCCGGGATGAGATCATGACCGAACTCACCCGGATCGCGCCCCGGCTCGACCGGATCGAGGCGCGGCTCGCCAAGATCCAGGACATCCTCGCGCCGCTCGGGAGGATCCTCGACCGGAAGGTGGGCGAAGGCGCCCTGAGCGAGAGCGACCTCGCGGCGACGCTCTCGCGCGAGGAGAAGAAAACCGTCGGCGAGGTCGAACAGAAGATCCTCGTCGCGACCCGAGCGGGAGTCGATCCGGGCGCGGCGCCCTTCCGCGACCTCGGCCGCGCCTGGTACATCGGGCGCGACTTCAAGCGCGCCCTTGGCCACTTCCAGGAGGCGGCGGCGCGCGACCCGAAGGACGGCGCTGCCTGGCGGGGCGTCTTCTTCGCCGCCCTCGGGCTCGACAAGCGCGAGATCGCTCTCGATGCGCTCGCGAAACTCGACGAGCTTGCAGAGGCCTTCTCGCCCTTCCCCAAGGACTACCAGGTCGACTCCGTGATCGGCCGGGGCGGTATGGGAGTCGTCTTCGGCGCCCGCTACCGGCCGACGGGCAAACGGGTCGCGATCAAGACCCTCTCCTCGTCGGAACTCGTGGAGGGCGAGGAAGGAGCGCTCCGGCTCCTCCGGGAGGCGAAGCTCGCAGACCAGCTCGACGACGAGCGCGTCGTCCGGATCCGCGAGGTCTTCGACTCGCCCTGGCCGATGATCGTGATGGAACAGGTGGAGGGCAGGGATTTGGGGGCGATCATCCGCGAGAAGGGGCCCTTCGATGCGCCGAAGTGCCTTGAGCTCGTCCGGGAGATCGCAAAAGGCCTCGCCGTGATCCACGCGGCCGGCATGGTCCACCGCGACGTGAAACCCGAGAACGTGATCTTGACGCCCAAGGGGAGAGTGAAGATCACCGACCTCGGCCTCGCCCTCATGGACGGCGGCTCCTCGCTTTCGAGGTCAGGCGTGAGTCCCGGAACGGCCGCCTACCATGACAAGGACGCGGCCCGGCTCGCGCGCACCGACCCGCGCCTGGACCTGTACTCTCTGGGGCAGACGCTCTACTACCTCGCGACCGGGTGGCTCCCGCTGGGCGCGATCGAAATAGGGGAGCTCCCGGAGGAACTGCGCGGGGTCTTTTCCGGGCTTGTGGGTCCCCCCGAGAAACGGCCAAAGGACGCGGCGGCGCTCCTCGCGATCCTCGATCTTCCCGTGGCGCCGGCCGCGAGACCACCTGGGCCCCGGGCGCGGGTCGCGCCGAAAAGCGGGCCTACGAAGTACCCGGAGGTGAAGGACTTCGTTTTCCTCGGTGAGGAGCGTTTCGACTCGGGTGGCGCGAGCCACGGGATCGGGATCTACCGCTTCGAGCCCTTCGCGCGTGCCCTCGCCCTCACGGGAGAGAGAAGGGATCCCGCCTCGGAGTTCGTGCTCGTTCCTGGCGGCGAGTTCGGGATGGGCTCGACCGAGTGGGAGAACTCCCCGCCCGTCCACTATGTGAGGGTCCCGCCTTTCCTCATGGCCAGGACCGAGGTCGTCCAGCGCGTCTGGGACGGGGTCGGGACGCGAGAGAAGAAGGGTCTCTTCGGCCGAGCCAAGATGGAGAAGTGGCTCTCGGACGACCGGAAGTTCCAGGGGCATCGAAACCCGATCGAGAGAGTGAGCTGGGAGGACATTCGGCCGTTCCTCGAAGCGACCGAGCTGCGGCTGCCGTCCGAGGCCGAGTGGGAGTACGCGTGTCGCGCGGGGACGAAGACAAAGTACTCCTTTGGGGACGGTGACGCGCGGCTTGGCGAGTACGCCTGGTATCACGAGAATTCGGGCGAGAAGACACATCCCGTGGCGGAGAAGCTCCCGAACGCTTTCGGTCTCTACGACGTCCATGGCAATGTCTCGGAGTGGTGCGAGGACACGTCGCAGCCGAATTACTACGACGGCGCACCCCTCGATGGGTCGGCCTGGGTGAAGGGCGGCAAGGCCAACCGCGTCTGCCGTGGCGGGAACTGGGTGTGCGCTGCGGCCCTCTGCCGCTCGGCCTGTCGCGACTGGGGCGTGCCGGCTTACCGCCTCTCCGATCTGGGCTTTCGCCCCGCCAGGTCGTTACCGTAGAGATTTCCTACGCTTTTACGTCACCTGTCGGTTCGACCCCACGAGGGGCGTGATCGATGGAACGCCTCTCGCGCACTTTCTGCGGGACAAGGTCGTTCTTGCGGGCGGAGCTTCCGGTCTTCACGAAGTACTACGAGCTGGGGGCCTCAGTGGCTGCCGGCGCCGGGCCTCACCGGAACGCGGAACGAACAACAACAGCCGTCCACGTCCACCGACGCGATCCGAGGGCTCCCGACACCAGGGCCTCGGACAAAGTCCCCGGCAGCCTCGGGCCTCAGCCCCAAGACACAAGTGCTCCCGCCCATTTCGCATTCAGCATTGATGTTTCCTATTGCCGTTTCCGGTTTGGTGTTTCGGCCGGAGGGAAGAACGGGAAACATCAACAGCAACTGGAAATGCTGAATGCTAGATGACGAGGATTGCGGACCCGCTTCGCGGGTGCCCCGCCGCCTGAAGACGACCGGAAGATGGGATGCGGAAGTGAGCATGCTGTTCCTTGGCGATAGCTGACGACTTTGCCGGGACCCTGCTCCCGACACGCCTCGAAGGCCTTCCGACGCCCTCGAAGGCCTTCCGACGCCCTCGAAGGCCCTCCGACGTCCTCGAAAGGCCCTCCGACTCGCTCCAGGACCCCTTCGGGCACGTACAGAGAGGGCCTCGACGCGGGCCCCGAGCCTCTCGGCGTCGGAAATAGGCCTCCCGACGTGAGCGTCGGAAGGTCGAAATCGCGTCGGAAGCCCCAGGAGAGCGTCGGAAGGCTTACGGAGCGCGTCGGAAGCCTCCCCGACAGGTGGAAAGCCTCCCCGGGTGCGCCGGAAGGCTCCCTCGTCTCGCCCGAGGGGCGCCCCTGACCCGCCGGAAGACTCAACGCTTGTCCAAGAACCCTCCCGTCGCCGGGCTCGCGGTGTCTGCCCGCGCTGGCAGGCGGCTGTCCTCGATCTCTACGGCTCGAACCGGCCCCGGGGCCGCTCGTGGAGGGCCGCGAGGCGAGCTGGCCCGAGCTCGACGCCGTCGTGGCGAACGAGCTCGCGCGTGTCCGGGAGAAGGGCGGATGGATCCGTCTGTTCACGTCCACCGTCGCCTCCCCGACGTTTTCCCGGGCGATTGCGGAGTTCCTCGCGGCCTTCCCCGGAACGCGCTCCCGAGGAGGCGAGGCTCCGCGTCGCGGGAGTCGACCGGGCGAGGGAGGCACTCCTGGAGAAGCACGAGCGCGCGCTCCTCGCGATCCCGCGACCGGGGGAGTCCTGGGGACTAGTCTAGGGAGGGATGGCGAGGGATCCTCGCGGAGCGACAGGGAACGGCGCTCGAGGCATAAGGGCGGGAAGTAGAAGGGCGCCCGAGACTCGGGCGTCCGGCCCGCCAGATCGCGGGGATCGAGTAGAATTCTCGCCTTCTTCCTCTGGAGGGCTCGCATGTCCCGACTGCTTGCGCTCATCGTTCTCCTCGCCTCCTGCGTCCCTGGCGCCCTCGCGCAGGAGGATGCTGCCCCGGCGCCCGATGACAGCTGGGAGGTCCTCTTCGACGGAAAGAACCTCGATCTCTGGGAGGTCCCGTTCCCGGACTTCTGGGCGGTCGAGGAGGGCGTGATCCGCGCCACTCTCCCGGAGGGGGCGACGATTGACGAGAAGAAGGCCCAGGGGAACTGGACCTGGATCAAGACCAAGAAGAAGTACCGGCATTTCCACGTCTCGCTGGAGGTGAAGGCCGTGCGCGGCGCGTTCGGCCTCGCCCAGTGGGGCACCATGAAGCAGTTCCTCGACGCGAGCTTCCTGGTGTCCGACCGCTGGCACACGGTTGCGATGACCTGGCGGGGGGGTGACGTGCGGCTCTACCTGGACGGCCAGCGGCTCCAGTTCGAAGGAAAGGCCCGGGAAGGGGAAAACGTCCGCGAGTTCTTCCTCCTCATCCAGCCGGACTCGGAGGCCTGCTTCCGGAACATCCGCGCGAAAGAGATTGACTAGCGGGGCTCCGCCCCAGCCCGACAAGTCGTGCCAGACGTGGTTCGCAGAACCGCAGAACGGGAAACAGCAATATCAACGCGAAGTGCTGAACCTGAACTTCTCACTGCAGACCTGTGCTCCATTCAGTATTTCAAGTTCCGGTTGCTGTTGCTGTTTCCTGCTAACGCGCCTGGCGCTGATTCCTCGAACTTGACTTACCAGTCAACATCTGCCGGGTTCTAGTAGCGCTTCCAGGGTCGTTTTCTAGAAAGACTGAACAAGTTTCGCATGAACTTGAACTTGCACTTGAACTTGAACTGGTTTTTTTCGACCAGGTTCAAGTTCAAGTGCAAGTTCAAGACCAAGTCGAAAAACAACACCGCGGCGTCTCGACGGTTTGAGGCGGAGCCTCGCTAGATGACTAGCCCCGCTCCCCGCCCGGTCCTCGCGGAGCTCCGGGAGCTCGCCCGGCTCGCCCTGCCGGTCATCGCCGCGCAGATCGCACTCATGGCGATGGGGGTGATCGAGCTCGCGTACGTGGGGCATCTGGGGCGAGACGCGCTCGCGGGGGTCGCCGCTGGGATCACCTGGGCCTTCGCTGTCTTCATCGTCCCCATGGGCGTCCTCTTCGCCGCGGATCCCGTGGCCTCGCAGGCGTGGGGAGCGGGCGACCGGAAGGCCTGCGGCGAGGCGCTCGCCCGGAGTCTCGCCCTGGCGGTGGTCGTCTCGATGCCGACCATGGTTGCCTGGGCGTTCACGGCGCCGGTCCTCTACGTCCTCGGCCAGCCCTCAGAGGCGATCCCGTTCGCGCGGTCGTTCATCCTCTGGTCGATCCCGGGCGTCCTCCCGGTCCTGTGCTTCCACGCCCTCCGTCAGGTTCTCCAGGGAATGGGCACTATCCGGCCCGTCCTCCTGGCGAGCCTCGCGGGGACGCTCTGCGAGGCCTTCTCCGGCTGGGTCCTCGTCTTCGGGAAGCTCGGCTTCCCGGCCATGGGCGTCGCGGGGGCGGGGCTCGCTTCGAGCCTCTCGCGCTTCGTCCTTTTCGGCGTCCTCCTCGTGCTTGCCGGCCGGGAGGAGCGGTTCCGACAGGTGCGGCCCTGGGCGCGCCTCGACGCGCTCTCCCCGCGGGCGATCCTCCGGCTCGGGCTCCTGGGCGCGCCGATCGGGATCCAGTACGGGCTCGAGGTCTGGGTCTTCTCGATCGTCGGCGTCTGGATGGGCTGGCTCGGTTCGAGCGAGCTCGCGGGCCACCAGATTGCTCTCAACCTCGCGAGCCTCTCCTTCATGGTCCCCGTGGGGATCTCGGTCGCCGCGTCGGTGCGCGTGGGCCAGGCCGTGGGGAGGCGCGACCCCGCGGGGATGCGGCGCGCGGGCTGGACGGCGATGGCCGCGGTCTCGGCGGTCATGGTCCTCTTCGCCGTCGCGTTCGCTATCTTCCCCGGCCCGCTCGCCCGTCTCTACACGGACGACGGCGAGGCGGCGGCGATGGCCGCGCTCCTCATCCCCATGGCCGCGCTCTTCCAGATCTGCGACGGGGCCCAGTCTGTAGGCTTCGGAGTCCTGCGGGGCACGGGCGACGTGCGCCTCCCGCCCTTCATCAACCTTGTGGGCTACTACGCGGTCGCGCTTCCGCTCGGGTGGTGGCTCGCCTTCCGCCGGGACGGCGGGCCGCGCGGCCTATGGACCGCCCTCGTGGTGGGGCTCTTCCTGGTCGCGGGGCTCCTCGTCCTGCGGATCGCGTTCCGGTTCCGGCGCGAGATCGCGCCGCTCGCCGCCAAGGACGGGGATCCTTGCCTGCGACCCGCCGATCTCCCGTAGAGTCGCCAAAGGCGAGGCGGCCCTCTGAGAGCGGGCTTTTCGGGCCAAGTAGCGGCAAGACGCGGAGGTCTACGGCAGGGTAGACTCCATGGACACGAGAGAATCCTGCAGATGCACCGGAAGGCCAAGCCCGCGCCCCTCTGCGTCCTGTCCCTTCTGTTCGCCCTGGCGGCCGTCGCCCGCGGCCAGGAGGACCCTCTCCCCGATCCGCTCCCGGCGCTGATCGGCGAACTCGAGTCGGATAGATGGCAGGAGCGGGAGGCGGCAAAGGAGGCACTGATCCTCCTCGGGCCCGAGATCGAGAAGCCGCTGGAGGATCTCCTGGCGCGGTCGCCTTCGCCGCACCTGGACGCGGCGCTGAGAGACGTGCTGGGTCGCACGCGCGGAACGTACCGCTGGTGGCACCTTTCTCTGGGACGGGAGGGGTGGCACCGCGAGGCGGTCGAACTCGTGACCGGAGCGCCGGCCACGGGGCCCTTGATCGCGCGGCTCCTGGCCGAGAAGGACCCGACCGTCGTCGAGCGGGCCCGGCGGATCGAACGCTGGGCGCCGACACGGGCGACGAGGCCCGAGCGTCCCGAGGCCCGGGCCGTTCCGCGGCTCGAGGACATCCCGGACCTTCTCGAGAAGCTCGGGACGCTCGAAGGGCGTGAACTCGAGGGGGTCGCCCTCGCTCTCGCGGCCATGGAAGACTCCCGGGCCACCCCGCGCGTCCTTGCGGCCCTGCCGAGGATTCACGACACTTCGGGCCTCTGGGACCGCCTTTTCAGCCGGCCTGACCCGGCAATGGTGGCGGCCTATCTCCAGTTCCAGTCGGACCGGAGAACCTGGACCTGGGAGAATGACTTCCTCCTCTACCTCTTCCGGTGCTGGGACCGCGAGGGGGCAGCCCGGCCGGTTGGCGTCGCAGATGCCGGGAGGCTGCTCTCGGAGTTCATTCGCGATCGCTTCGCGGGCCTCGCCAGCGAGTGGGCCGACGACCTGGGCTACGACCACGTGGGCCGGGAGCTCGTCCCGGCCGTCCTCGGGGCGTTCGATCCTGGCGAGGTCGAACGGGCGATCCTGGCCTGGATCGCCGATCCGGAGCCGTTGACCCGCCGGGCCGCCTACTACGCCTTGGGCTACTGGGCCTGCCCGGCCGCCTGGGACGAACTCGGCCGCCGGGCCGTTGGCCTCGACAGCCGCGAGCTCGGTCTCGCCGTTCTGGCCGCGGTTCGCAGTGGCGGGCGGGCGGCGCTTGAGTTCTGCTACGAGCACGCGGGGCGCGCGTACCTGGCAGAGAAGACGTGCAATGTTCTGCCTTGGTACTCTGGACGCGTGCGCCCCGAATCGATCGAGCTCATCCGCCGCCACTCAACCCACCCAACACCGTGGGTGGCCGAACACGCCCTGCGGGCGAGGGTAGCCCTCGAGGACGAAACCGTGTGGCCGGAACTCCTGGAGGCCGTCGAGGCCTGGCCCGGCCCGGGATTCGGTCCCTGGGCCGTCTATCTCGCCAGGGCCGGCGATGAGCGGGTCCGTGAAGTCGTCATCGCCGGTCTCGATGATCCCGATCTGAGGACAGTCATTCACGCCGCCCAGATCATCAGCGGCACCGAGCTCACGGGCGCCACCGCCGCCCTCCGGCGCCTCCATGCCGGCCACGATCCCGTCAGGGCCGCGGTGGCACGTCTCACCCTGGCCTTGCTCGGCGAGGAGGATGCGATCGAGGAGATGGGGCCTCTCCTCGCCGATCCCTCGAGCTTCTTTGGCCTGGGGAGGTTCCACCCGGACTTCCACCTCGGTTTCGGCGGCGGCCTGGAGGTTCCGGAGTGGGCCCGGTACGCCTCCGAGGATCTGCGCAACTTCTTCTGGCCCATCCGAGGGGTCGGCGCCCGGGCGGAGAGCTGGTACATGAGATCGATCCTGGCGCGGGGCCTCGCCGCGTACAGCGAAGACTACTACGATCCGTCCGATTGCGTCTTCGATCCCGTGGAGGACCTCGCGCTCGTGGCCGTCGATCTTCGCCGAGGATATCCCCTCGACGAACGAGCCCGCCGTCAGGTCGAGCCCGCGCGCCTGGCCGACATGCTGGCACGGATGGGGAGCGACCCGCGCGAGACCGACCACGTGCGAGCAGAGGCTCTCGATGGCCTCCTGGAAGTGGCTGCGGAGCGGGCCCTCGAGCCGGGACTCGCCGCCCTGTCCGAGCAAGACGCCCCCCTCCTTCAGGTCGCGGCGGCCCGCTGTCTCGGCGCTGCAGGCGACAGTCTGGCTGTCCCGGCCCTCGAGCGGGCCCTGGCGGATCCAGACCGGGACGTTCGGGGAGCGGCCCTCGAGGCGCTCGTCTCCCTGGGCGTTTTACGCCCGGCCGGGCTTTCGCCCGAACTCGTCCAATCCGTCCCCCTGGCGTCTGCCCGGCGGCTCGTGACCTCCCTTGCCGAGGACCCCCGAGCCGAAGACCGGCCGATCCATGAATCGCTTCTCGGGAGCGACGTCCCTGAGATCCGGGATGCGGCACGGCGTGGCCTCGCCCGGCTGAAGTAGCGGCGCTCTCGCCCGGGGCCTCCGGCGACACGGCGAGAGCCCGAGGGTCGCTATCTCTTCCGCAGCTCCTCGATAATCGTCTGGGCGCGGTCCGCGCGGACCTTCCCTTCGGCGACCATCCGCGCCGCGACCTCGTCCACGAGCTCGGGCGGAGCCCCGGCCGCGATCGCGACGTTCCTCGCGTGGAGCTTCATGTGGCCCCTCTGGATGCCCTCGGTCGCGAGCGCGTAGAGCGCGCCGAGATTCTGGGCGAGGCCGACGGCGGCCATGATCTCGCCTAGCTCCGAGGCGGTTTTCACGCCCATCATCTTCACGTTCGCACGGGCGGCGGCGTGGGTCTTCACCGCCCCGCCCACGAGGCCCACGGCCATGGGGAGCTCGATCGTGCCGGCGAGGTGGCCCTCGGCGTCCTTCTCCCAGGTCGTGAGCGAGTGGTAGCCGCCCATGGCCGCGTAGGAGTGCGCGCCGGCTTCGACGGCGCGGAAGTCGTTTCCGGTCGCGATCACGACCGCGTCGATGCCGTTCATGATCCCCTTGTTGTGGGTGGCGCAGCGGAAGGGGTCGGCATCGGCGAAGTGATAGGCCGAGACGATGCCAGCGACGACGGCGTCGCCCGGAAAGTCCTTCCTGGCGAGCGCGTCGGGCGGGATCCGGACGAACGCGCGGGCCAGGCGATGGACGGCCAGGTTCGCGAGGCTCTTGAGATGCGCGCGGCCGCCCGAGATCTCCTCGAGGAGGGGCGCGAGCGCCTCGTTCATCGTGTTGACGGCGTTGGCGCCCATCGCGTCGCGACAGTCGACGAGGAGATGGACGATGACCATCGGGCCTCCCCGGGTGTCGAGAACGCGGGCCTCGACGCCCCGGGCTCCTCCTCCGAACTTGACAAGGACCGGGTCTTGCGCGTTCGCGAGATCCAGGATGTCCCTCTTCCGGGCGAGGATCCTCGTTTTGGCCCCGAAGGGGTCGGGGACGCCCACGAGCTGGACCTGGCCGATCATCACGGGGTCGGTCGAGGAGGTCCGGAAGCCGCCGCCCTTTCGCGCGATCCGCGCGATGTTCGAGCAGGCGGCCACGACCGAAGGCTCCTCGAGCGCCATGGGGACGATCACGTCCCGGTCGTTCACGAGGAAGTTGACGGCGACTCCCAGCGGCAGCGCGAACGTGCCGACCACGTTTTCGATCATGTGGTCGGCCGCCTCGATCGGAAGGCCGCCCGAAGCGATCGCGGCCGCTTCGGCGGGGGAGAGCGAGGCGAAGTCGGCGACCCAGTTCCGTCGCTCCTCGGGCGAGAGGTTGTAGAAGCCGGAGTACTCTGATGTCTTCGCCATGTGCTTCGCTCCCTATGAATTGCAGGGCACGATTCTAGACGTAGAATCTGCAGACGGGAAGAATGCGAGCCGACCAAGAAGGGCCGAACACGGCCGACGATGAGCTCCTGGGCGAGACCCTCGTCGTCGAGGGGGCGCTCGGGAGAGAGGACCTCGACCGCGCGCGCGCTCGCCAGCGCGCCCTCCTCGCCGAGGGCGTGACGCTGCGGCTCTCCGAGATTCTCGTCCGCGAGGGCCTCGTTCCCAGCGAGCGGATCGACGCGCTCTCCGCGCGCGCCGTTCGGGGAGAGGCGGACTCGACCGGCCCGCCTCGCCCGTTCGGGCGCTACGAGCTCCAGGAGGTGCTCGGGCGCGGCGGGATGGGCGTCGTCTGGAAGGCGTGGGACGGCGACCTCAAGCGGACGGTGGCCCTGAAGCTCGTCCATGGCGAGCGGGTGGCCGATCCGGAACGGATCGAGCGCTTCCAGCGGGAGGCCCGCGCGACGGCCCGGCTCGGGCACCCGGCGATCGTCAAGGTCTTCGACGTGGGCGTCCAGGACGGCCAGCAGTACCTCACGACGGAATTCGTGGAGGGGAGATCGCTCGCCGCCGCCGCCAGAGAGGGGCTGCCGCGACGGAAGCTCCTCGCGGCGGTCCTGGAGGTGGCCCGGGCTCTCCAGTTCGCCCACGATCGGGGCGTGGTCCACCGCGACGTCAAGCCGGCGAACATCCTCGTCGACCGCGGGGGGCGCCCGCACGTGGTGGACTTCGGGCTCGCCAAGGAGGTCTTCGCGGGCGCGCGGGAAGGACTCACGGCGAGCGGGGCGCTCCTCGGGACTCCGCAGTACATGAGCCCGGAGCAGGCGGAGGGCCGCCCGGGCGCGGTCGGCCCCGCGAGCGACCAGTACTCACTCGGCGTCGTGCTGTACGAGGTGCTCACCGGACGGCTTCCCTTCCAGGGCGAGAGCATCCGGGAGCTCTTCCTCGAGATCTGGCAGAAGGAACCTCCGCCTCCGCGCCGGATCGACCCCCGGATCGCCCCCGAGCTCGAGTCGATCTGCCTCAAGGCGCTGGCGAAGACGCCCGCGGAGAGATATCCGACAATGGGCGCGTTCGCAGACGATCTCGCACGCTACCTCCGGGGCGAGCAGACCTCGGTGCGGCCGGTCGGCCGGACTGGACGTTTCTTCCGCCGGGGGAAGGGGAGGAGTCGGCTCGTCTTCTCGCTCGCCGGCGGGGCGGTCCTTGCCGCGTCCGTGTCGGCGTGGGCGATCTTCGCCGCGGACGAGGATAGCGAGGGCGACGCCGGCGCGGCCGGTCCGCTCGCCGGGGACGCTCCGGAGGCGCAGGACGGGAGAGATGAGGCGCTCGCCCTCGTGGAGGGGGCGCGCCCCGCCCTCGATCGCTACTCGGAGGGGCTCTACGACGATCGCTCCGACATCGCCCACCTCATCGCGGGGGTCGAGGAGGCCGCGCGTTCGTTCGCCGCCGCGCTCCAAAAGGACCCCGACCTCGCCGGGGCGCACCACCTCCTCGGCCGGGCCCGCGAGGTCATGGGTTCGCTCGGTTCCACCGAGGAGAGCTACCGCCAAGCGATCCGGCTCGACCCGGAGCTTGCCGCGGCGCGGCTTGACCTGGGGCGTCTCCTCCTCGCCCGCGCGTTCCTGGAGACCACGAGCCTCTCCCAGGAGGCAGCGATGGGAACCTTCGCGCGCGCGAGCGCGCTGGCCGACGAGAGCGCGGATCTGATCGATGGAGCGGCGGGGACCGGGCGGGGGGACTCGATCCTCCGCGAGGTGGCGCGAGCGATGCAAGCTTACGCGAGGAGCGATCCCGCCTCCGCCCGGCGGATCGCGCGCGCCGCGCTCGAGATCCATGACGGCGCCCCGGGTTCCGAAGATCTCCACTGGGTGCTGGGTCTCGCCCTGAGCGAGACGGCGGAGCAACTCTCCGAACTCGATCGAGCGGTCGCGGCCGGCCCCCATCTTCCGATCGTTCGCTTGAGCCGGAGCATCGTGCGCTCGAGAGCGGGCGACCGCGATGGCGCTCTCGCGGACGTCGACGCCGCGATCCGGGCGAGACCGGGCTTCACGGCGGCCTACATCAGCCGGGCGGGAATCCGCCTGGATGCCGGAGACCTGGAGGGCGCATTCGCGGACTACAGCCTGGCGATCCGGATCGACCCGGGGATCGGAGCGGCCTACGTGAACCGGAGCGTCGTCCGGAGGCAGAAGGGCGATCCGGACGGGGCGATGGCGGACTGCCTGGAGGCGCTCCGCGTGGACCCCGATTGCGTGGACGCTCACATCCAGCACGGGGTGCTCCTCCGCGAGAAAGGGGAGCTCGACCCGGCGATCGCGGCATACGGTCGCGCCCTGGGAATCGACCCCTTTGCCGTCCGCGCGCTCAACAACCGCGGGAACGCCCGGCGCGAGGCGGGCGACTTGGGCGGCGCGCGCGCCGACTACGACGAGGCGATCCGGATCGACCCGACCTACGTCGAGCCGTACCTCCAGCGTGCCTCGCTGCTCGACGAGATGGGCGACCTCAATGGGGCCTTCTCCGACTACACCGAGGCGATCCGGCTCCGCCCGAGGAGCGCCATCGCCCGCATCAACCGGGGCCTCGTCCGGGCGAACCTGGGCGACTTCCGGGGGGCGCTCGACGACTACGACGTCGCGATCTCGATCGAACCCAGATCCGCCGAGGCCTACCTCGATCGTGGCAGCGCCTTCCAGTCACTGGGGGAGCTCGATCTCGCCATTGAGGACTACGGGCGGGCGATCGCCTGCGACCCCTCCTTCAAGGAGGCCTTCTACAACCGGGGGCTCGCGCGGCGGCAGGCGGGCGACCTCCCGCGGGCGATCTCCGACTACACCGAGGCGCTTCGGATCGCCCCGGGATTCCGCTCGGCGAGGATCTCCCGGAGCGCGGCGTACCTCCTCGCCGGAGATCCCGACGCCGCGATCGCCGACTGCGATGCTGTCCTCGCGGCCGACCCAGGCGACCCCGCGGCCTACGCCAACCGTGGAGCCGGACGCGAAGCGAAGGGAGACCTCGCCGGGGCCGCGGCCGACTACGAGCGGGGACTGGAGGTCGCCCCGCCCGGATGGCCGGAGCGCGAGAAGCTCGAACGAGCGCTCGCGAGGGTCCGCGGCGGAGGGTGAATCAGCCTTCAGGCTTCGGGCTTCAGAAAAGGCAAGAAGAAGCGGGGAGTAGGCTACCGGGCGCGCTCGTAGCGATAGTAGGTTTCGAGCGTGAGCGTGTTTATCGCCGTCGCGTAGATGCGGCCGGCTTCCATCCCCCAGGCGTCGCAGGGGTCCCAGGAGCCCGCCGCGTCCCCGTCGCGGCGCTGGCGCGGAAGGAGCGCCGACTTCAGGGCCTCGTTCCAGCTCTGCCACGCTTCGCCTCCGTGCTCGAAGAGGGCAAGTGTCCCGAGGTGCCAGTAGTAGTAGTCGATCCGGCTTTTCGCGTCCTGGGCGCGGTACTCGGTCCAGGCGGGGAGGCACGCGAGGAGGAGCTCTCGCTGCCGAGCGACGACGGGTGAGTCCGGCGCTTCGCCCGAACGAAGTCTCACGAGGAGGGAGACGCCTGTGCAGGTCTCCACGTTCTCGAAGCGGGGGGCCGCGTCTCCGAAGCGGGTGCCGAGGTCCCCTGCGGCCTGGTAGCCGGTGCGGCCGGTTGCCGGGTCGGTCGCGACGTCGAGCCATGCAAGCGCCCCCTCGAACGCCTGCGCGGGAACCTCGAGGCCGGCGGCGCGGGCGCTCCAGAGAGCGAGGAGGGCCCATGCCGTCGCCGAGGTGTCGCTATCTCCCGGGCGGATGCGGTAGCGCCAGCCGTAGCCTGGGTTCTGGGCGAGGAGGAGGAACGAGACGCCTCGGCGGGCGGCGTCACCCGTTCTTGGATCGCGCGCCACCCCGAAGGCCTCGACGACGGCGAGCGTGGAGAGGGCGTGGCCGTAGAGGAACTGGCCCTCCTGCCCGCCGAAGCAGCCGTCGGCATCCTGGATGCTGAGGAAGTAGTCGACGGCGCGCGCGACGACCTCCCCGTGCACGCCCGCGGCCGGCGTCGTCCCCGTTGCGAGGAAGGCGAGGAGCGCGAGCGCGCTCTCGCCGGCCTCCCATGCGGACCTGCCGGCGCCCTCGCACGCCTCCCCCTGACATCGGGCCGCGAAGCCGCCCGGGTCCCATGCCCCGGTCGCGGGGTCCTGGTGGCGGGCGAGCCAGCCGAGACCCAGCCGCACGGCCTCCTCGGTCTCCTCTCCGCCCCCCTCGCGCTCGAGGATCTCTCCCCGGTCGGCGAGCCGCCAGGCGAAGGCCACGACGGCCGCCCCGTCCCCCGGCGGCTCCGGGCGGGAGGAGCCGTTCTTTCCACGAAGTCCAGGATCGCCGGCTCGCTCCCGGGCGAGCCACGCGAGGAGCCCCGCGACGAGAAGAGTCGCCGCGAGACCGGCCGCGATGGTCCGTGGAATGAGGCGCCGGCGAGCGCGGCGTCGCGAGGGTTCAAGGACGGTCGATGCGTTCTCCTCCAGGAAGTCGCGGAGCGCCGAAGCCACCCTCGCCATGCTCGGGAAGCGACGAGCGGGGTCCTTCTCGATCATCCGGTGGACGATCGAGGCGAGTTCGGGCGGAGCGTCGGGTCGTCTCGACGCGAGAGGAGGAGGCGGCTGCGAAACGTGAGCGAGGAGCACCGCCATTCCGTCCTCGGCCTCGAAAGGGGGGGCCCCCGCGAGCAGGTGGTAGAGCGTCGTGCCGAGCGAGTAGACGTCCGCCCGCCGGTCCACTTTCCGGAGTCCTCGCGCCTGTTCCGGGCTCATGTAAGCCGGCGTGCCGAGGAACTGGCCCGCCGTGGACAGCGTCGTGAACGCCTCGCCGCGAGCGAGCCCGAAGTCCGCGACCTTGAGGATCCCGTCGCGCCCGGCGAGCAGGTTCCCGGGCTTGACGTCGCGGTGAACGATCCCGGCGGCGTGGATCGCGGCAAGCCCGATCGCCGCCTGCCGGGCGAGCGATGCGGCCTCCCCGGGCTCCAGTCGCCGGCCGCCACCCAGCCGGGCAGCAAGGCTCTCGCCCTCGACGTGCTCCATCGCGAGGTAGTAGAAGCCTCGATCCTCGCCGGCTTCCAGGACCCGCACGACGTTCGCGTGGCGGACCGCGGCCGCGGCCTTTCCCTCGCGAAGGAACCGCGAAAGATACCGGCGGTCGCCGGCAAGGTTGGGCGGCAGGACCTTGAGGGCCACCGTCTCGCCCTGCCGGCGTCCCCGGTAGACGATCCCCATCCCGCCCTGCCCGATCCTCGCCTCGATCCGGCACCCTCCGATCGTCTGGCCTACGAGGGGATCGGGCGGTTCTGGGGATGTCATCGGGGTCTCGGGAGCGGAAGGCCTCGCGATTCTAACGCACGTCCGCCGCCGGCCGCGGGCGACATCGAAAGTGGGAATACAGGGCTTCGAGATCCTGGAAGAGGCGGGCCGAGGCTCGTTCAGCGATGAGTGACCCCCGAATCCGGCCCTGACCTTTTTCACGGCGAGACGCTCCCGAGTGCCGTGGCTTACGGGAGACGGAACCCCGCCCTCGTGAAGTCGCTATCGTAGGCAAAGGCGCGGGTATCGCCCAGCCCTTGGAGGAGGGCGATCCCCACGCAGTCGACGAGGTTCGCCGACCGCAAGGAGAGACGCTTCCAGACCGCGACGCCGGCCCGATGCAACGCCTCGTTCACCCATACGACCCTGATCGCTGGCAGGACGTCCCGCGAGAAGGACCGCGCCGCTGAAAGGCCGAGGCGATGCTGGAGAAGGCCCCAGGTTTCGGACACCACGTAGGACGTCGTCGTCATGCCCTCACCCGAGGCGAGGATCTTCTCGAGGACCGCCGTCGCCCGGGCGTGGTTCTTGTCCGATGACGAGGCGAGGGCGTAGAAAGCCGATGTGTCGACGTAGATCACCCGCGCCGCGCCTTTCCATGGAGATACTCGGACGTCCGCTCCGAAACGTCCGCCCGCGGATCCCGGAATGCGCCGACGAAGCTGCGTATCCTCTCGATCTCCTTGCGGTCGTACCCGCGTCTCCGCGACAGCAGCTCGTCGACGGCCTCCCGGACGAGTCCCGAGACGGACACCCCCGTTCGGGACGATTCCCTCTTGAGCGCTTCATGTTGATCCTTCGTGAGCTGCACTTGACGGCGAACGAAATTCATCGAGCTACCCTCCGCAGGAGACGAAGCCGCCACGATGTCATGGGATGATGTCAGATCATAACATCATCGGGTCGACCGAAGAGGTGGATATCCTCTAACCAGGCTGTAGGCTGGAGGCTGTAGGCTGGAGGAACGGCCGAGGGCACGCCGCCTGTTTTTCCTCCAGTCTCCAGCCTCCGGTCTCCAGCCTGTCTCTAACGTCTCGGT
>JACQVV010000443.1 GCA_016209595.1 Planctomycetota bacterium | reverse complement strand
GGTCGCCCCGGCGCTGGTGCTTCTTCCCGTCCTTGCGGTCCCGGTCGTCCCGGCGCTGGTGCTTCTTCCCGTCCTCGCGATCCCGGTCGCCCGGGCGCTGGTGCTTCTTGCCGTCCCTGCGGTCCCGGTCGCCGGGGCGCCGGGCTCTCTTGCCGTCCTCGTCGCGGTTCTGCCGCTCTGCTTTGTTCGCCTTCTTCTCCCGGCCTGACTTCTTCTTCGCCTCTTCGTCCCCCCCCGCGCGCTCGGCGGCCCGCGCCGATCCGGCGGCGCCGAAGAGAATCGTCAGGGCGAGGCCGGTGAAGGCCGCGTTTCTGAGGATGCCCATCATGCTCCTTCTCTCCTTTCTGCCTCCGTTCCCGTTTCCGAGCCCCGGCCCGTGCGCGAACCAAGGCTCATCCGGATGTCCTTAAAACATTGAAACCCCGCCCTGAGGCGGGGTTTCGCTGATCCGTCGGGAATCCGCTCGTTCTATCCCTTGCCACCACCGCGGTTGCCGCCGCCACCCTTCCCGCCTTTGTTCCCGCCGTCACCGCCTCCGCCCTTCCCGCCCTTGTTCCCGGGGTTGCCGGGGCCGGTGCCGGAGCCGTCGTTCTCGCGCGGGTTTCCCGGAGGCTGCGGGTCCTCGCCGTTCCCTACTCCGTTGTTGCCCTTCCGGTTGTCGCGGTGGCCGCTGTCGCCTCCGTCTCCTTCGTCCTGGCCACCATCCTCGTGCTTCTTCCGCCGCTCGTTGAGGGCGCCGCCGCCGTGCTTGGGGCAGCAGCAACCCGGCGGGTGCTCGCCGGCGTCTTCGTGGCGCTCCTTGGCGCGTTCGTGAGCCTCGTCGTGGTGCTCCCCGGCGCGCTCGTGCGCTTCCTCGTGGTGCTCCTTCGCGCCCTCGTGCGATTCCTCGTGCTTCTCGGCCCACTTGGCGCGCATGGCCTCGAAACGCTTCCGGGCCTCGTCGGCCTGGTCCGGGTGGTTCTTCGCCCATTCCTCGAAGCGGGCTTCCCAGTTCTCCTGCTTCTCCTCCCCCCGATCGTGCGTCTCTTCATGCTTCGCCTTGGCGCGCTCGTGGGCCTCTTCGTGATGCTCCTTCGCGCGCTCGTGGGCCTCCTCGTGGTGCTCTTTGGCGCCTTCTCGGGCCTCCTCGCGGTGCTCCTTCGCCGCCTCGCGATTCCCGCACCGTTCGCCGGCGAGCCAGCGCCGGCGCGCCTCGCGCATGGCGTCCTTGTGCGCCTCCATCCACGCGCGGAGCCGCTCCGGGTCGCACGCCGCCTCTCGCAGTTGCTTCGCGAAGTCATCCATCCCGAGGTCCCCGAGGACCCGGTGGAGGAGGGCGAGCTTCCGGTCGCAGCCGTTCCTGTTTCCGGGGTTCCCGGGGCCGGTGCCGGGACCGTCGTTCTGGGGCGGATTGCCGGGTGGCTGGGGATCCTCCCCGTTCCCGACTCCGTTATTCCCCTTCCCGTTGTTGCCGTGTTCCTTGCACTTTTCGTCGGCCAGCGCGAATCCGGCTGAAATCGTGAACGCCATCACGACGATCCACAGATACCGGAAGACCCGATGCATGGCGACCCTCCCCGAGTGGTTCCCGTGGGGCCTAGAGCCCCGTTCCGCGACTCCAGTTTCGCTGCGTCTGTTCGAAGTGCACAAAAAGGCCTTCCGCAAAAAAGATGCCGACCGCGCGCACCGAGGTTAGTGGCTCAACTACTTGTGGCTGAATGAGTTAATGGATGCAGTAGTTCGCGAGCGCACGGTTGTGTCCGTAAAAGGGCTTTGCGAACGTCAAGCCTCTTTACGCGGCTTCCGAACCACCGGCTACCCGTAGAGTTCCGAGGTGGCCTTGCTCTCTTCTTCCTGCCCCTCTCTTGCCTCTCCGGTCGCGCCCTCCGCGAGGCGTTTCATCTGGACCGATGCGAGCGGCTGATAGAGGGCTGCGTAGAGCTTCGGCCGAGCGTCCTCCAGGAAGGGGAGGTTCTTGCGCGAGTTCTCGACCTGGCCCGCGTCGATCGTCGCGAAGACGACGCCCTCCCGCTGGCCGCCGGTCGCCACGACTTGCCCCGTGGGGTCCACGACCATCGACATCCCGGGGTAGGCGAGCTCCTCGTACGCCTTGCCGGTCCGGTTGACGCCGATGCAGTACGCCTGGTTCTCGATCGCGCGAGCGGCGAGGAGCGTCTGCCAGTGATGGCTCCGGCTCGACGGCCAGTTCGCCGGGACGACGAACAGGGTCGCGCCCCGGAAGGTCGCGCAGCGGAAGAGCTCGGGGAAGCGCAGGTCGAAGCAGAGGAAGATGGCCGTCTTGAACGCACCCATCTCGAACACGGCGACCTCGTTGCCGGCCTCGTAGTGGCGGTTCTCCCGCTGGTGGCTGAACGGGTGGATCTTCCCGTACTTGCCGAGGAGTCCCCCCTCCGGGTCGAAGGCGACCGCGACGTTCCGCCCCTTGTCGATCCCCTTCTCGACGAGGCCGCCCACAATGTAGATGCGGTGCTTCCTGGCCATCTCATGGAGGAACCGGAACGTCGGCCCCCCGGGGGCCTCGCCGATCTCCTCCACATGCATGCTGAAACCGGTGGCGAACATCTCGGGCAGGACGACCAGGTCCGGCTCCTTCTCCTTGGCCTGAGCGATCAAGCGCTCGACGATCTGGTAGTTCTGCTCCTTCTTCTCCCAGGCGATGTCCCACTGGAGCAAAGCGACCTTCATCGGCGGTGCGCCTCCAGACGCGAGAGCGCGGCAAGCTTCTGACCCGCCGCGCGGATCGTCTCTAGTTTCTTGCAGAAGCTGAAGCGGACAAGCCCCTTCCCGAACTCCGGGTGGTGATAGAACGAGCTCGGCGGGATCGCCGCCACTCCCACCTCGGTAGCGAGATAACGGCAGAATTCCACGTCGTCGCCTGAGAACCCCAGCGGCCGGTAGTCGGCCATGGCGAAGTAGGTCCCCTGCGGCGGATGGGCCTCGAATCCGGCATTCCTCAGGATCTCCAGGAGCGCCTCGCGGCGTTCGGCGTACTCGGCCGCGAGCCGGACGTAGTACGCCCCGGCCCCGAGGATCGCCTCGGCCATCGCCTCCTGGAAGGGAGTGGCCGTGCAGAAGGTCACGAACTGATGGGCCTTGCGGACCGCGTCCGAGAGCTCCGGAGCGGCGAGGGCCCACCCGATCTTCCAGCCGGTGAGACTGAAGGTCTTGGCGGTCGATGAGATCGTGACCGTCCGATTGCGCATTCCGGGGAACGCGGCGAGCGGCAGGTGCCGCGCGCCGTCGAAGGTGATGTGCTCGTAGACTTCGTCGGTGACCACCAGAAGATCGTGTTCGATGGCCAGACCCGCGATCGTATCGAGCTCTCCCCGCGAGAAGACCTTGCCCGTCGGATTGTGAGGGGTGTTCACGACCAGGAGCTTCGTCCGAGGGGTGATCGCCCGGGCGAGCTCGCCGGAGTCGAACTCGAAGCTCGGAGGAACGAGCGGCACGGAGCGGAAGCCCGCTCCTGCCATCGCGGCGCAGGCCGGGTAGGAATCGTAGAAGGGCTCGAAGCCCACGACCTCATCCCCGGGGTCGAGGAGACCCAGGAAGGCGGAGTGGATCGCCTCCGTCGCCCCCGTGGTCACGGTGACCTCGCTCTCGGGGTCGAACTCCAGGCCGTAGAGGTCGCGCATCTTCGAGGAGATGGCCTTCCGGAGGGCGGGGATCCCCGTGGAGGGCGCGTACTGGTTCTTGTCCGACCGGATCGCGCGGCAGGCGGCCTCCTTCACCCACTCCGGAGCGGGGAAGTCCGGGAAGCCCTGGGAAAGGTTCACCGCCCCCGAACGGCGAGCGAGATCGGACATCTCGGTGAAGATCGAGGTGCCGAAGGGCTCGAGTTTTTTCGACAGAGGCGCGGACCTGGCCACCAGCGCGACATCTCCTTGTCCGGGGTCGCGCATGCGCGCTCCGGCCCCGGAACGAGTTGCATTCTAGGGCCGCAGCGCGAAGGCGTCAACCGCAACTCTCGTGCCATGTCCGGGGTCGCGCGTGCGCTCTCCGGCCAGGATCGCCAGGCGGGCTTGTCCGTGTACGATAGACTTCTTTCGCCTGCGGAGGAACGACCATGCCCCGGATCCCCTATCCCAGCCTCAAACGGACCGACAACTACACCGTCGAGGTGATCGAGGAACTAAAGGAGAAGCTCGGCTACGTCCCCCACTTCCACCTGGCCGTGGGGAACTCGCCGGGCGTTCTGGGGGCAGTCGTCGCGCTCGAGAAGGCGCTCCGGCGCGGGACCCTTTCCTCCCGCTATCGTGAGCTCGCCGCGCTTGCGGTCGCGCGGGTCCTCGGCTGCCGTTACGCGACGGTCCACCACGCCGCCCTCGCCAGGGAGGCCGGAGCCGATGAACGCCAGGTCGACGAGATCCCCCGCTTCGAAGAGAGCGACTCCTTCGACGCGCGAGAGAAGTCGGTGCTTCGCTACGCGACCGAACTCGCCCGGAACGCGCGGCCGGAGGACAGGACGTTTCTGGGAGTCGCGGCATTCCTTTCCCCCGGGGAGCTCGTGGAGCTCACCGCCGCCATCGGTTACGTTCTCCTGGAAGCCCGCGTCTGCGAGACGTTTGGGATCGAGATCGAGGATGCGATGAAAGAGGCATGAAACGAGGAGGGCGGGCTTCACAGCCCGCCCTCGTGCCGGATCTTGTGGTGCTACTCGCTCTTGATCTTCTCGATGATATGCGGGATCTGCTGCCCCTTCTCGGTCTCCGGGGCCGCCTCGTGGGCGCCCTCGAAAGCCTTGATCGCGCCCTCCTTGTCCCCCTTGTAGTAGAGAGCGATCGCCCTGAACCAGAGCATCTCCTGCTTCGCTTCGCCCGACGGATCGACTTCCTTCAGGAAAGCGTCGATCTTCTCGAGGGCGGCGTCCCATTCCTTGTTGTTCAGGGCCTCCTCGATCGGGGGAGAGGCCTCCGCCAGGCGCTTCTTCGCCTCGTATTTCCCCTTGAGGCCGGCCTCGTTCGCACCGTCGAGCTCGATGATCTGCTGGATGACCTCGTCATAGCCCGAGGTCACGCCGTTCTGGCCCTGCGCGAGCGCCGCCAGCGCGGCGTCGAGCGCCCTCGCCTTCTCGACCCCCTCGGCCTTGTCCGCCTTCGCGAACTCCTCGTCGCGGGCCGCTTTCCTCGCGCGGAGCTCCTCCATGTGCTTCAGGTACGCTTCGGCTCCCCCGGCCTGGTAGCCCGTCCGAGCGTAGGGCCGTCCTTTCGAATCGGTGAGGAAGATCGTCGGATAGCCCTCGATGCCGAACTGTTGGGAGAGCTTCTGGTTCTGCTCCTTGACCTTGTCGGTCAACGGTTTGGAGCGCGGGAAATCGAGCTCGACCAGGACGAAGTGTTTCGGGGCCTCGGCCTTGAACGCCTCCTGGTCGAAGACCTCGTTCCGGAGCTTGATGCACCAGCCGCACCAGTCCGAGCCCGTGAAGTCGAGGAGGAGGTCCTTGCCCTCCTTCTCGGCCTGGGCCTTGGCTGCCTCGAAATCGTCCGTCCATCCCTCGCCATCGGCGAGCGCGGGAACGCAGCAGAGGGCGGCGAGAACGCCCAGGGAAAGATACGCGCGAATGATCGCTCTCATGGGTACGGCCTCCGGCAGGGTAGGAGAAGCGGGAAAGCCGGAATCCTAACTCCGGAAGCCTAGCGCGTCATCCCCCATATCCCATTTTCTCCTCCCGCGCTCCCCTTGACAACGGAGCAACTTCGTGTAGCCTTCTTCAAATCCTTCAAGTGGACCGGCCGCGTCCAATTCCCCTGCTGGGGCGGAACCGTCTTGTCCGCCGCCCGGGAGCATCGCCCATGAAGGTCCTCGCGCTCAACCCAGGAAGCCGCTTCTCGAAAAACGTGGCGCGCGACCTCCTCTGGGGCTGCTGGTGCAAGGGAAAGCGGATCGCCGGCGTTCAGTTCCCGCCACTCCCGCTCCTCTACGCGGGAACCGTGCTCGCAAGGGAGGGAAACGAGGTCGACCTCGTCGACGCGGCGGGCGAGCAGATGGGCTTCGAAGAGGTGAAGGAGCGGGTACGCCGGGAGCGCTACGACGTCGCCTTCCTCATCTCGGCGACGATGAGCTTCAACGAGGACGCCGGGACGCTCGCCGACCTCAAGGCCGTTCATCCCGAGATGCGGACGGTCGTCTTCGGCGCCCACGCGACCTTCAAGCCCCACGAGGCCCTCGACCAGCCGGGCGTGGACGTGATCGTCCGGCGCGAGTCGGAATTCGTCATGCGGGACCTCGTTCGGGAGTTCGGGAAGGGCGGGGACTCCTGGAAGAAGACCGCCGGGATCGGCTACAAGGAGGACGGGGAGTACCGGATCAACGACTACTATCCGTTCATCCAGAACCTGGACGAACTCCCGATCCCCGACCGCTCGATGCTGCCCAGGGGGATCGAGTACTACAACCCGATCGTCCGGAAGATCCCGGCCACGACCGCGCTCTCCAGCCGCGGCTGCCCGTCGCTTTGCACCTTCTGCACGGCCCCGTCCTTCTACGGGCCACGCTACCGCGCCCGCTCGCCGAAGAACTGCGTGGAGGAGCTCCTCTACCTCCGCGACCTGGGATACCGGGAGGTGTTCTATCGGGACGAGCTCTTCACGGTCATCCCGCGGCGAGTG
>JACQVV010000031.1 GCA_016209595.1 Planctomycetota bacterium | reverse complement strand
GGGTTCGGGGGTTCCGTCCCCCGTCCCCCGTCGCCCGTCGCCCGGCAGGTACCAGCGGCCCCCTCCCCATGCGGGAGTGGGGATCCAAGAATAGCGGCACGGCGCTCATTCCTTCTTCACCCACTGGCGGAGCATCGCCGCGACACCCCGCGGGTTCTCGTCGATGATGTCCTGGATCTTGTCGCGGACCACTTGTGTCCTGGGGTCGAAGCGGCCGGGGGTCCTCGCGCGCATGAGCGCGTCGAGGTTCTTGTCGATCCGCTCCTCCTCGACCGGCACGACCTCTTCCGGAGCCGGCGGGATCGATCGCTTCATGGCGCGGCCGACGAAGATGAGCGCCGCGAGCGCGACCACGCCCAGGAAGAGCTTCCCCCCGTGGTCCTCCAGGAGATAGCGCGCCCAGTCGGCCATCGTGGGCTGGGGGTATTCCGGGGCCGGCGGGAACCTCACGATGTCGACGTGGATGTCCGTCTGCGCCCCGGCCGTGAGCGTCCCGAGCGCGGTCTTGTATTGGTTGATAGCGGCCTGGCGGTTCGCCTCACGGACCGTCTCATCGGAGGGGGTCTCTCCCGACGGGCTCTTCACGGCCTCCTCGTAGGGGAGGTAGACGACGACGCGGCTCGAGGTCACGCGGCCGGGAGGGGTCTCGGTCCGCTTGTCGGTGTAGCTCTGGTCGCTAGTGGTCTCCCCCTCCGAGATCGTTTCCTCCGTCGTCTCGGAGCCCGCCGCGAGCGCCTTCTCGGTGTTCGTGACGACACCCGGCTCCTCCGGTCCCGTTGCTCCGGTCTTCCTCGTTTCCTCCCTTGTACGTTCGGAAGCCGGCCGCCCGCCCGTCGGGAGGGTGTGCGAGGCCTCATTGGACCTCGTCATGTCGAGCGTCACGCTCGCCGTCACGTAGGCGACCTTTCCGAGAGGTCCCAGCGCTCCTCGTGCCTGCTCGACCGTGTACTCGTCCCACTTCTTCTTGAGGTCGAGGTGGTCCGCGGCGATCGTCCCGAACTCCTCGGGATCGGAGACCTTGTAGTAGCGGCCGTTCGTGTCGGAGATCTGGACGTCGGCGGGCGAGAGATCCTGGACCGCTCCCGCGAGCATCTGGGCGACCGCGGTCACCTGGTTCTGCGAGAGCTGCCGGTCCTCCTTGAGGACGAGGAGCACCGACGCGCGCGCCGGCTTCTCCTCGGCGAAGGTCCGGTTCTCGTCTCCCGGGGCGATCTGGACCTTCGCGTCCCGCACCTGCTCGAAGCTCCCGATCATCCGTTCGAGCTTCCGTTCGAGCGAGATCGTGACCTTTCTCTTGGTTCGCTGCTCGGTGCCCGTCCAGTCGGGCTCCCAGATCCAGCTCCAGACGTCGTCGGTCCCGGGGAGCACCCCCGGCTCGGCGTAGAGCGCGGCGATGACGCGCTCCTTCTCCGCGGCGGGGACATGGAGGATCCCGTTCCTGTACTCGTAGCGGATCCCCATCTCCGCGAGCTTCGCCTCGATCCGGCCCGCCTGTTCGGCGTCGACCTTGTCGTAGCCGTGGAAGAAGACGGGGACCATGTCGTCGCTCGCCCCCCAGACGGCGAGAAGCACGAGCGCGACGGTCACCGTCGCCGCGAGCGCGCCGATCGAGAGCCGCTGCGGGACGGTGAGCCCCTTGAAAGCGGTGACCGCCCTCATCCAGTATTTTTTCAGAAATTCCATCGACCCCTCCCGAATCGGCCCGGCGAGGCCTCCCCCGAGACCTCGACCTTGCCAGCCGGATCCGTCACGCCGCCCCCGCGTCCGGGAACGTCGTCACGGCCGGCGCACCCCAGGTTGTCTCTTCCATGTCGGGTCTGACGCGGACCCGCTGTGATTCCATCCAAGAACCCTCCCTTCGCCGGGCCGCCGGCGCTCCGCCGGGCTCGGTCCGGGTTCATGGATGGGTTCTACGTCTGCATGCGGCTGATCTCCCGGTAGGCGGATAGGAGCTTGTTCCTGATCTGCATGAGCGTCTTGAAGGCGAGGTCCGCTTTCTCGACCGCGGTCATCACCTCGGCGATGTTCGGGTTCTTCCCCGTGGCGAGATCCTCGATCGCACGATCGGCGTCGAGCTGGAGCTGGTTCACCTTGCCGATCTGGTCCTTCAGAACCTCGCCGAACGTGGGTTTCCCCTCGCCGGCGCGCTCCGGCGACTTCTTCCCCAGAGGCGAGGCGAGCGGCCCGAGTCCTTCGATCCGGTCGGTCATCGCCTGTCACCTTTCATCTAGATGAGAAGAGAGAGCGAGCGGAGGACCATGGCCTTCGTCGTCTCCATCACGGTGAGGTTCCCCTCGTAGGCTCTCGTGGCCTCGAGCATGTCCACCATCTCTACGATCGGGACCACGTTGGGCGTCTCCCGGTATCCGTCGGCGTCGGCTTCCGGGTGGCCCGGGTCGTAGATCTTGGGGAGCGGCCCCGGCTGCTTCTCGATCGAGTGGACTCGCACGCCGTCCGCGCTCCCCTTCTCGCTCCCCTGCGCGAAAAAGAGGACCCGCCGGCGGAAGGGGTCGATTTCCCCGTCGGCGTTCCTCGTCGTGTTGACGTTGGCGAGGTTGTTGGCGATGACGTGCATCCTCGTCCGCTGTGCGAGGAGGCCGGAAGCGCTGACGTCGAGCGTGTCGAACACTATTCAACCCTCTCCGAGAGGGCGCCGTCGATGGCGCGGAACTTTTTCCGAAGAAGATCGAGCATCACGGTGTGGAGCATCGAGTTCTGGCCGAGCTTGGCCATCTCGAGCTCCACGGAGACGTTGTTCTTGTCGTGGCGGAGCGCCCCGCGAGTCGAGCGGCGCCCCCGGACCTTCGCGGCCTCGACCTCGATCCCGCCGAGCGAGGACTCGGGCATCCGCGAGTCGCCGTCCCACCGGAAAACCCCCACGGGGTCGCGCCGGCGCGCCTCGATCGAGCGCGAGAGAGTCTTGCGAAACTCCTCCACCGGGAGGTCCTGGGCCCGGTAGAAAACCGTGTCGGCGTTGGCGATGTTGTTCGCGAGCACCTTGTGCCGCTGGGCGGTGAAGGAGATCCCCTTCTCCAGGGTCGGGATCGAGCCTTGCCGGAAGAGTTTTTCTAGCATCGGATCGCAAGCGAGCGCAAAAGGAATGCCGCCGGGAAACACTCGCCATTGTTCGCCAGAACTATAACATCCGCAGCGAATTGCAGCAATGGACCGCCTCCGGTCCTGGCGTGCCACAACCGTCCAAGTCGTCCGGTCATCGGGAAGAAAGTTCCTTCTTGGGGGGCGCGGAAGTCTCGGCCCCCGTCTTCTCGAGCCCCCACCGTTCGAGCTTGTTCCTGAGCGTCTTCACGGCGATCCCGAGCTCCTCGGCCGCCTTCGTCCGGTGTCCGTGGTGGCGCGCGAGAGCCGCCAAGACGAGGCGCTTCTCCATCGCGTCGATCGTGATCGGGCCCTGGACCCCTGCCGCCGCCGCGGGATCATCGGGCCCCGCGTCGAGCGCAGCCCGGACATGGTCCGCCCGGACGACCGGCCCCGGATGGAGGACCGTCACGCGCTCCAGGAGGTTCTCGAGCTCCCGGACGTTTCCCGGCCAGCGGTGCGCCGCGAGAAGAGCAAGAGCCTCCTTCTCGACCTCGCGCGTCCCGCGCCCCTTTAGCCGCAGTCGCTCGAGAAAGGACTCGACGAGCTCCGGGACCATTTCCCGCCTGTCCCGGAGCGGGGGGACCTCGATGGGGAGGACCGCCAGCCGGAAGTAGAGGTCCTCGCGGAAGCGTCCGGCCTGGACTTCCTTCTTGAGATCCCGGTTGGTGGTCGCCACGACCCGCACGTCCACGCGCCGCGTCTGGTTCGAGCCCACCCGCTCGAACTCCTTCTCCTGGAGGACCCGGAGGAGCTTCGCCTGGAGCCCGATCCC
>JACQVV010000460.1 GCA_016209595.1 Planctomycetota bacterium | reverse complement strand
TGGAGACGGGGATCGCCGAGTGGGTGGACGGGGAGGTGACGACGAGCATGCCGACCGAGGTGCATCAGACGATCGTGCGATTCCTCCTCATCCTGCTCGCGTCTTTCGTGCAGGCCATGAAACTCGGCATCGTTCACATCGCCCCCAGACCCATGCGGGCCACGCCGGGCGGCCCCGCGCGGGAGCCCGACCTCTTCTTCGTGGCCACCGAACACCTGGACCGGCTGGAGGAGCAGCAGCTCGCCGGCCCGGCCGACCTCGCGGTCGAGGTGATCTCAGACGACTCGGTCGGGAGGGACCGGGGGGAGAAGTTCTACGAGTACGAGGAGGCCGGCGTCCGGGAGTACTGGATCGTCGATCCCCGCCCCGGCCGCCAGCGCGCCGACTTCTACGTGCTCGACCTCGCCGGGAAGTACCGGCCGGTGCCGATCCCGGCCGACGGGATCTACCGCTCGGCGGTCATCGCGGGCCTCTCGTTGCGCGTTGACCGGCTCTGGGCGGAGAATCCGGATCCAATCGCCGCGCTGGCCGACACGCTCGCGGCCGAAAAACTGATCGAGGCGCTCTCGGCCGGACGCGAGGCTCGCCCCGCGCCCCGAACCTGAAGACCGGGAGCTCGTCTCTCGCGCGCGCTATAGCCTCGGCGGCGTCACCTCGAGCTGCTTCTGGTACTTCCCCTTCTTGTCCGCGTAGGAGACCGAACAGATCTCGTCGGACTCGAAGAAGAGGACCTGGGCGATCCCCTCGTGGGCGTAGATCCGGGCCGGGAGCGGCGTGGTGTTGGATATCTCGAGAGTCGCCGTCCCCTCCCACTCCGGTTCGAAGGGCGTCACGTTCACGATGATCCCGCAGCGGGCGTACGTGGAATTGTGGACGACGAAGTCTTCGGTCACAAAATTCTCGCAGCCGGGGACGCTCAGGTCGTACACGGGTTCCTCGCCGAGCGTCTCGATTGTCTTGACGACGTCCCACAGGATCGCGGGACTCGCGGCGGCAGAGAGCTCTCGATCCAGCGTCGCGGCCGCCACGTACTCGGCCATCCCGCGCGGAACGGACTGCTGGGGGCACGTCCTCTCGAAACCGAGAGAACCGAGGGACGTCCCCGCGTGGCGCGCGGCACCCACGAGGAGCGGCCAGGCCTCCCGGGGCAAGGTGTCGTAGTTCGACTTCACTTTTGGGCGCATCCGGATGTGGTCCACGGCTCCGGCGAGCCTGGCGGCTTTCGCGGACCCGGGAACGAAACCGATCGACTCCGCGAAGCGAAGGATCGCTTCCTTGTCGTTCACGACGAGTGCGAAGGCGCCCCTCCCGCTCGCGGTGTCACGACGCCGCAGCCGCGCGACGATTCCGAAGCGGAGGAGAAGGTGCCGAACGTCGCGGGCGAGTCGCCGGGAGGTGGTCGAGTACTCGAGATGGATTTGCCCGTTGCCGGAGGAGATCCCGCCGTCGCCGGAGAAAAGGGCTCGCAGGAACCGGGCCACGCCCGGGGCGGATGCGCGGAACACGCGATCGGGAACGAACTTGTCGGGCGACCGGACGGCCAGCCCCATATCCTCCAGCCACGTACGGAACCGGTTTTTCTCCATTCTTCCGCCGCGATGTCCGGAATTTGTGATGCTCCGCTCCATGTCCCGCACGGGACGCGCCACGCATCCGAACGTGCGTGCGGCGTCCTCCAGGGCCGATCGGTTCGCGGCATCTCCGCTGGTGTACCGGGGCGAGGATCCGGGAGTGCGGCACTGACCGTCCGCGATCATCAGTCCCAGCAGGTCGGCCTCGTGGTCCGGAAGCTCCTCCATCCCGAAGAACGGAAGCTCCCGGGGAACCGCGATGCGATCTCCCGCCTGGAGCTCCGCGAGCGGCATCCATCGATCGAGCTGGAGAAAGGGATGGTTCTCGGTGGCCTCGATCGTACGTCCGCTGGCCGTGGTGAGCCGATGGACTTTCTTGACGCCCTGCTCCAGGTGAGCCGACACCTCCCGCCTCACGAAGCCGTCGCCATTCCAGGCCACGACGCAGGGCCTTCTCTCGCGAACGAAGATCTCGATGGGCACGAGCTCCCCCGTATCCGGATCGAGGACGCGACTCGCGCCGCACAGGCACTTCCCGAGGCAAACCGTGATGACGCTTCTCGGGATGCGGAAATACTCAACCGTCCGAGCCAGCGCGAACGAGTTCGGCGGGACGATGCAGACGTCGCCCTTGAAGTCCACGAAGGAGCTCGGATCGAACTTCTTCGGATCGACGATCGCGCAGTTGATGTTGGTGAAGATCTTGAACTCGTTCGCGACCCGGATGTCGTAGCCATAGGACGAAAGTCCGTAGGAGATCACCCCGTCCCGGACCTGCTTCTCGACAAAGGGCTCGATCATCTTCTTCTCGAGCGCCATCTGACGGATCCACTTGTCGGACTTGACCGTCACTTCCCATCTCCCTCCTTGGGCGCCTTCTCGTCTTTTTCTTCCTGCTTCTCGGAAGGAGCGAGATCCGTTCCCGAGATCGCGCGGATCTCTCCCGAGAGGACCCCGAGCACCTGCTCGCGGACCGCATCGTAGTCGGGCTCCTTCTTGAAAAACCCGTAGGTCCTGTGGCTCGTCCCCCCTTCGAAGTAGCCGTCGAGGTGGAACATCCGCTCGTCGGGTCCGATCTCGCCGAGTTCCCGCGAGACCGCCGTCGTGCTTTCGTACGAGCCGAGCGAGATGTAGAACTCCGGCTCGGTCTCCTCTCCCTCTCTGGAGACGGAAAACCTGTAGCGAAGCGCCCGCTCCCCTTCGAGCTCGAAGTATTCCAGCACGTACACTCGCCGGGTCCCCACCAGGAACTGGTCGCGGCAATAGAACGCGGCGTCGCGGATCGCCTCCTCCTCCGACGACCTCCGGAACTCGAAAAGCTCGGCTCGCTCCGCGTCCCGGGCAGCGCGGTCCCCGGCCGCCTGGAAGGCCTGGACGAGCTTCGTCCGGACCTCCCAGCTCGCCGGCTCGATCGCTTTGAGGCGCTTGAAAAGCTCGGCCGCCGCCGCCGGTTCTCCCGCCAGAAGCGCCGCGAGGCCACCGTTGAACAGAAGCCCCGTCGCCTCGGGCGTCCTCTCGAGGCCCTCCCGGTACTTCACGAGCGCCTCGGCATACTTCTTTTCCTCCATGAGCGCGTTTCCCTGCTCGAAGGCCCACCGGGCGGCCTTGAGGTCCTCCTCGCTCGGAGCCCCCTCCTCCTGGTCGGCAAGTGCGGCGGTCGAGGCAAGTCCTAGAAGGACGGCGGCGGCAAACGAAACGGCGAGGCGCAAGGGAATCTCCTTGTCAACTGGAAGCGGGGATTCTACCGCGCAGGCTTTCGCGTCGCTTCACCGTGCCCGGCGAAACGTCGACGTGAGCGGCAGGTGATCGGAGCGGCCGGCCTCGAAGGTCCGGGCCTCGACCGGTTCGAGCCGGGACGAGTGAACGATGTGGTCGTAGCGGCCCGTGACGTCCCCGAAGGAGGTCGGCCACCGCCACGTCCGGGCTTCGGGAGCGAACCTCGGAAGGGCGCTCCTCATGCCCCGCTCCTCCAGGAAGGCCAGGGCTCGTCCGTCTTCGTCCTCGTTGAAGTCGCCCACGACGAGGTCGTCTTCGGGGTCGTAGAAGCCGGTGATCTCCTCCAGCCGTACTTCGGGCGTCGTGAAGTAGCCGCTCACGACCCCGCCGCTCTCAGACAGGGGAGGCCGCAGGTGGACGAGGAGCACCTGGAGTGGCCCGATCGGCGTGGCGACGCGCACCCGCCAGGCGGGAAACCATCCCGCGCTCGCCGGAAGGAAGACAAGGTCTTCGAAGGCAAATCGAGACAGCACCGCGAGGCCGCCCGCACCGCCGGAGTGACGGAACCCCATCTGGGGATAGAACGTCCCGAGATCGCGCCGGAGCGCCTCTTCCCACGCGGTCGTGGTCTCCTGGAGGAACGCGACGTCGGCCCCGGCCTCGCCGATCCCGCGGAGGGTGTCCTGGTCGCCCGCGAGGCCGAAGTTCACATTGTAGGTCAGGATCGAGACGAGGGGTTCGCCCGGAGTGGGCGGCGGCGGGAGTGGTTCCGCGCCCTGGCAACCCGCGATCGCCAGGACGGCAAGAACCCCTACCCCTCGGACGAGTCCGCACTCAGTCATTGTCCGGATCCTCCAAGAGCAAGACGAGGAGGCGCATGAGTTCCTTGAACTCGCCCCGATCCTCCGGGCCGGCGGAAACCACCCGGTCGGGACGCCCCACGTCGCGCGCGGAGAGATGAATCGTCCCCCCGCCCGCGCCGGCGCGGAGGAACCGGCCGCAGTCGCAGCGGAGGGTGTTGCCGAAGGCGAAGAGCGTGACGTCGTACTGCTTCCGGCAGTCGGGGCAGTAGACGGCCACGGGCCCCTACCTCCTCCGGGCGCAGGCGACGGCGGCGCCCGAGATCCGGAAGATCCGCATGTCGCCGAACGGAAGGCCGGCCACGCGGCTGGTGACCATCGCGACCGAGAGATCGAGGACGGGATCGGCGAAGGCGCCGGAGCCGCCGTACCCGAAGTGGCCGAAGGCGCGAGGAAGGATCCCGCTCGTCGTCGGGATGGCGTGGTAGCCGAGCCGCCAGAGCATCGGGACGACCACGACCCGGTCGAGCCGGAGGGTCTGGATCCGGGTCGCCCGCCGGAGCGTCTCCCGCGAGAGGAGGCGCACCCCGTCGATCGCGCCGCCCCCGGCGAGCGCGGCGTACATCCGGGCGAGGGAACGGGCGGTGAAGACGCCGTTCGCGGAGGGGATGGGCGCGTCGAGGACGCGCTCGGACAGGAAGAAGTCCACCATCCCTTCGGGGAGGAGCGCGTCCATCGTGCGGGAGGCGACGAAGGGACCGGGGAGGACCGCTGTCGCGCGGACGACGAGGGGGTTCGCGAGCAGGCGCTCGGGCCAGCGGCTTGGAGGCACGAGGCGGGCAACGCGGTGGCGCTCGCTCGCCGGCGCGCCATAGTAGAGGCCGTCGAGGCCGAGGGGCTCGGCGAGGAACTCGCGCAGGACCTGGCCGATCGGCCTCCCGGCCGCGCGCTGGATCGTCTCGCCGACGAGCCAGCCGTAGGTCAGACCGTGGTATCCGCTCCTCGACCCGGGCGGAAACGCGGGCTCGCTCGCGGCGAGGATGTTCGTCATGTGGTCCCAGTCGAGCATCTCCTCGGCCCGGTCGATCCGGCTCCGCAGGGGGAAAAGCCCCGCCTGGTGGCAGAGGAGCTGCCGCACGGTGATCCGGTCCTTGCCCATGGCCGCGAACTCCGGCCAGTAGCGGGCGACGGGCGCCTCGAGGTCGAGGAGCCCGCGATCGGCGAGCACGTGGGCGAGGGTCGCCGTCACGCCCTTCGTGGTCGAGAACGAGAGGGCCATCGTGTCCCGCAACCAGGGCGCCCCCGCGCCGTCCCGGAAGCCGCCCCAGATGTCGACCACGCACTCTCCCCGGTGGTAGACGGAGACGGCGGCGCCGCCCCGAATCGGACCGCCGAGATGCGAACGAAGGACCGCCGCAACAGGGCGGAAGCGCGGGTGGACGTAGCCGGAGGTCACGGGGGGACGGGCCGGTCGTAGTGGATTGACCAGATGTACCGGAGGCCCTTCTTCATGTCGATCCGGCCGCGCGTCGCCGGCGCCCGATCGGAGTCCACCTGGTAGTCGTAGTCGCCCGGCTTCAGGGCCTCGTCGAACTCGGCCCCCCGTACGAGAGTGAGGCTCCGCCGCTCCGGACCGGAAATGTCGACCGAGAGCGTGTCGGGCGTGTCGTTGTAGAGCACGAGCTGTGCCGACGAGGTGCGCCCCTGGATGAAGTCCACCCGAAAGCGGTGCAAGCGGCCTTCCTCGCCCGCGAAGCGGACGGTCTGGTCGCCGGAGGCGGCTGCCTCCTCTTCTTTCTTTTTCTCCTCGAAAAGGCCGCAGGAAGAGAGCGCGAGGAGGGCGACCGCGGCGGCGACTGTAGATGGACGCATGGCGCTACAGGCTATCGGTTCCAGGCCGCGGTTAGAATGGGCGACCTTCGAACGTCGAACTTGTGGAGAGCCAATCACCATGTGGATCCTCGTCGTCATCGGAACGGCCTTTGCTGGCGGTGGAGTCCTTCTGGGCTTCCTGTCGCGCGGCTACAGGACCAAGGTCCGGCGGATCGAGGAGACGCCGACCTCGGAGATCCGCAACGTCCGGCCGGGGCTCGCGGAGATCCGCGGCCGCATCAAGGCCGGCGGCGAGCCGCTCGCGAGCCCGCTCTCGGGAAAGCCGTGCGTCTACTACGACTTCAAGGTCGAGGAGCTCCACCGGAGGCGCTCGGGACGGCGCGGGGGCTCGAGCACCCAATGGAGGACGGTCGTCCGCGACCGGCAGACCGCCCCGTTCTGGGTGGACGACGGGACGGGGCAGGCCGAAGTCGAGATCGAGAAGGCCGATCTCATCCTCGCGGCCGACGCTCACGCGCGCTCGGGCTTCCTCCAGGACGCGCCGCCGGAGCTCGAAGGCATGCTGCGGGAACGGTACGGCCGCTCCAGCCAGGGGCTCATCTTCAACAAGACCATGCGATACAGCGAGACGATCCTGGAGGAGGGAGACGACCTCTTCGTCCTGGGCACCGCGGTCCGCGACGCGGGCGCGCGGCCGAGGTTCGTGAAGGGGGATGACGCGTTCGTGGTTTCAGACAGCGACGAAGCGAGCGTGCTTTCGAGCCTCCGGTCAAGCGCGATGGCGACGGCCATCCTGGGAGTGGTCCTGGGGCTGGGAGGCGTGGTGGCTGCGGCCGTGGGGATCGCGAACCTGTAGGGACGCGCCTTGCTGGCTCCGGCGGGAGCGATGTAGAATCCAGCGCATCATCGAGTTGCCCCAGCCGGTGCTTCGGCACCCTCCGAGTGGTGATTGATACCCCCCGAGTGGAGATGATCCCCGCGCGCGCAGAGGCCAGCGATGTGGAGCTCGTCCGGGAGGCGAAAAGCGGGGACCTGGAGGCCTTCGACGCCCTCGTCATCCGCTACCAGGAGCGGATCTACGGCCTCGTCCACCGCGCGGTCGGCGACGGGGAAGACGCGCGGGAACTGACGCAGGAAACCTTCGTGAAGGCGTTTCGGAACCTCCTCCGCTTCCGGGAGGAGGCGGCCTTCTCCACATGGATCTATCGGATCGCCATCAACCTCGCGACCAGCAAGAAGCGCACCTACGTCAAGCGACGGAAGCTCGGCGGGGTCTCGCTCGATGCCTCCGTGCGGACGCGCTCGGGCGAGGTCCACGTGGAGCCGGAGGACTCGACGCAGGAACCGACGGAAGTCTACCGCCGGAAGGAGATCCAGGAGCGGATCCATCGAGCGATCGGCGAGCTCGACGAGGCGCACCGGAAGATGGTCGTCCTGCGGGACCTGGAAGGGCTCTCCTACGAGGAGATCGCAGCGACGCTCGATCTGCCGATCGGCACCGTCCGCTCCCGGCTCCACCGCGCCCGGCTGGAGCTCAGGGAAAAACTCAAGGATCTCCTGTGAACCCCGGAACTTGCGGAAGGCGAGGGCGTCCATAGATCAGGTTTCAGGCTTCAGGCTTCAGGCTTTAGGCAAGAAACCACAAAAAGAAGAGCCGAAGACGGAAAACCGAGGACTGAAATGAGCGGAAACGAGAACTCGACGATCGTGGACCCCGGAGGCGGCCGGCGGATCGGCCCCTACGTCGTCGAGAGCGAGATCGGCCAGGGCGGGATGGGGATGGTCTTTCGCGCCCACGACCCCAACCTCGACCGGAAGGTCGCGGTGAAAGTCCTCTTCCCCCACCTCGCCCGCGACAAGGAGTTCGCGAGCCGGTTCCTGCGCGAGGCGCGCACGGCGGCCCGGATCGAGCACCCGAACGTCGTCTCCGTCTACGCGGCCGACGCGCTGGAGGGAGGCGAGTCCTGCTACCTGGCGATGCAGTTCGTGGACGGGGTGGTCCTCCGGCAGGTCGTCGCCCTCCAGGGGGCGCTCCCGGTCGAGGCGGCCCTCTGGGTCGCGCGCGATGTCGCCCGCGCCCTCGCGGCGGCCCACGAGAAGGGCGTGATCCACCGGGACGTCAAGCCGGACAACGTCCTGGTGGACCGGCAAGGGCGAATCCGCGTCACCGACTTCGGGCTCGCACGCGGGGTAGGGCCCGGGCCGCGGATCACGGAGACGGGAACCTTCCTGGGCACCCCGGAGTACAGCGCCCCGGAGCAATGCCTGTCCGAGGAGATCGACCAGCGCGCCGACCTCTACTCGCTCGGAGTCGTCCTCTACGAGATGCTTTCCGGACAGGTCCCCCACGTCGCCCCGACGCCCTACGCTCTCTTCAAGCGAATCGTCGAGGACGAGCCGCTTCCGCTGCGGACGCTCCACCCGTCGATTCCCCGGAACGTCGAGCGGCTGGTCCTGGAATCGCTCCTCGCCAAGCGACCCGAGGACCGGACCCGAGACGCCAACGCGCTCATCGTGCGCCTCGACGAGCTCCTCGCCGACCTGGGGGCCTCCGAGAAGGAGATCTCCGACTATCTCGCGGGATCCGTGGAGGCGGTTCTCCAGGCGGGCGTGTCCGACACCGCCAAGAGGGAGACGCACGAGACGCTCCCCATGGGACCCTCGACCGCGCGCCGCGCGGTCCTTCCAGGCACCGCGAGCCGCCGCGCCGAGCGCCGCCGCCGCCTGGTCGGGGCGTCGCTCGGGCTTGCCGGCGCGATCGCGGTCGTGGCGAGCGCGCTCTTCCTCAAGATCGGCGAGGGGCAGGCCGCGGCGGGAGAGGGTTCCGCGGTTGTGACGCCCGGCCAGGAGCCGCGCGCGGAACGCCCCCTCACCTTCGAGGAGTGGAACGCGAAGCTTCACTATCCCATCCGCGTGGCGGTCCTTGACATGGATAACAGGACGCCGAAGACGCCCGCGGGCGGGTGCGAGAACGTGGAATGGTACCGGATCGGGCTCTCCGAGCTCCTCGCATCGAACCTCTCCGCGTGGCCCGATCTCGTCCTCGTGGCGAGGAACCACGTGCAGGAAGTCCTCGCCGAGCTCCCCGAGGGAGGTCGCACCGATCGGGCGCTCGCCGCTCGCCTCGCGCTCGACCTCGTCGTCCGCGGGTCGTATTCGGTCGTTCTGGACCGCGAGGTCCATTGCATCCTCTCCGTTTCCACCCCCGAGGGCCTCACGCTCGTTCAGGAACACAAGAGCGGCCACCCGGACGAGCTCTTCGCGCTCGTCGAGGCGCTCTCGGCCGATCTCCTCGCGGCGCTCCAACAGAAGCTCGGGCGCCCCGGGGCCCCGGCCAGCCCGCCCACGGCTTCCCTGTCGGGCAAAACGGCGCCGGGTGCGGGCGCCGGCGAGGAAGAACTGGACGAAATGCCCGAGGGCCGCCTCCGTGGCGCCGCCGATCGTCCGGCAGAGGACCCTGCGAGCGAGTTACTGGAGCGCCGCTCGAGCGTGCTCAAGGACTACGACGATCTCCTCGCCTCGCTCGAGAAGGAGAAAAGACGCGAGCTCGAGGGCGGGGAGAAGCCGAACGCGCCGGAGCGCGCGGGTGGGACCCCGGCAAAGGACGAGGACGGACTCGGCCTCGAGACTCACGGCGAGGCCGGGAAAGAGAACCAGGAAGATGCGCCCCCCGACCTCCAGGCCAAGATCACCGAGGAGGTTGAGAAAGAACTGGAGGAGAAGAAGGGTGGCGCCCAGGAGCCCCAGATCGGGATGGAAGAAGAGCCGGGGCAGGAGCGATACCTGGGACAGGAGCGAGCGCTGTTCGGCGGCCTCACCGCGGACAAGGGCGAGTCGAAGAAGGGCCCGGTGCTGGAAGCCCTGAAGCTCTACTGCGAGGCGAAGATCCTCCTGGAGACGTCCGACTGTTCCCGCGAGAGCCGGATCGAGGCCCTGCGCCTCTTGCGCCGCGCGGTCGAACTCGACCCCGCGAAGGAGGCCTATTTCCTGGAACTGGAACGCCGCTGCGGCGATCTAACCAAGTGACATGGAAAACCCCACCCGGGGAGCGACCGAAATGAACTGCCACGACGTCCGCGAGAACCTGAGCGCCTACCTCGACGGGGAACTTCCCGCCAGCGGCGAAGGTTCCCTGTCCGGGGTCGCGCATTCGCGCTCCGGCTCCCGAGAGGACGTGGATCGGCACCTCGAATCCTGCTCGGACTGCCGGGCGGAGCTTGCCTCGCTCGAGCGGACGGTGGAGCTCGTCCGGAGCCTCCCCAGGAGCGCGTTCCCCGCCGAACTCGCGGAGGAGATCCGGTCGGCAGTCGGGCGCGCCCGCGCGGGAGCGGGGGCCGGGCCGAAGGGCCGGGTCTTTCGGCTCCCGGCCGTCTGGTTCGCCGGAGCCTCGGCGCTCGCGGCGGCGCTCCTCCTCGTCGTGACGCTCCGACTCGGGGGGGGCGCCGAGACGGCGGGGACTCAGCCCCCCGAAGATCTCGCGCAGTCTCCCACCGACGCGGCCCCGAGAGCTCCCGCCACCCTGGAGAAGGATAGCGACGGGGAACGAGCGAAGTCCCTGGGAATCGTCGACGGCTCGACCTCCGGGTTCGCCGGAGAGGTGAGCGGAGAATCGACCCCGCCGTCGCTCCGTCCGTTCCTCGCCTACGCCGAGGACCCCGCGAGCGGAGAGGGCATCCCCGAGACCGCCGACAAGGCCGGAAAGGACGCCTCGCGGGACGAGGTCGCCAAGGAAGGATGGCGGGAGGGCGAGAAGTTCGACGAGCCGTTCGGCCGCTTCGCCCTCCGTGGAGGCCTCGATCGAGGCGGAGAGGACGAAAACGGAGAGCAGCGAGGCTTCTTCTCCGAGGGCGACGGGGAATACGAGCGGCTGGAGAAAGAACTCGAGGACGGCGAGAGGCTCGCCCTGGCCGAGGGCGCCGCCCGTCGCGGCCGCGAAGGGCGTCTCGACCTCGAGGAGACCCCGGAGAAAGCGATCCCGGGTCCGGGACGCTCGGCGCCCCGCGCGCCGGAGGAGAGCCGGAAGTCGGGCTTCGGAGCTGGTCTGGAGAACCCCGATCCGCAGGCGAGCCAGGGAGGCGAGGGAACAGGCGCGAGCGGCGCCCGGCACGAACCCTCCGCCGATGGTGCGGTGCCCGCCCCCGGGAACGCCGGCGACCTGGAGGACGCGGAGAAGAAGAAGGAAGAGGAGGCCGAAGAGATTGAGCGTCTGCGCGATCTCAAGGAGCCCGATCCGGTGCCGGGCGACCCGAGCTCGCGCCCTTCGGGCGGCGGCTCGTCCGCCGGACCGGGCGGTGACGCGGGCCGCGACTGGAAGGCGTTCCAGAAGGGCGCGGACCAGCCTGCCGGCGGAGAAGAGGGTGGACGAGGGGGCGGACAAGAGGCCGGGGCGAGCCAGGACGACCGGGACGAAGCGAGACCGGATGATGCGGACCGCTTCGCCCCCCAGGAAGAGGCTCCGGCCCTGAAGCGGGTGCTCGATGAGGCCGCCGAAGCCTTCCGCGAGGCCGAGGGGAAGCTCCGCGACATGATCGAGGAGGAGCGGAAGGAGGAACAGCGGCGCCTGGCCCTCGGCGAGAGCCACGGGGACGCTCCAGGGTCCGCCGGAGGGGGCGACAGGATTCCGCCCGCCAGCGAGGCCCCCTCCGGCGGCGCGACCCCCGAACAGGCCGCCGAGCCGGCACGCCCCGCGCTCCCGGTGGCGACCGTGCGCGTCCGGTGCGCGAGCCCCAGGGAGGCGTACGGCGAGCTCTTCACGCACCTCGAGGGCAGGCGATTCGCCGTCGCGTGCGAGTCCGACGACCGGTGGACGGTAACGATCGACCTCACTCCCGACGCGGCGCAGGCGCTCGCCGCGCGGATCGAGCAGATCTTCCCGGGGCGGACCGATTCCGCGGAAGCCCTCGCGAAGGCATCGGAGGTCAGGCGCGGGCTGGCAAGCGCTGCTGGCGAAGGCGAGGACGAAACGCCGGACGGCGGCGCCCCCGCGCCGGGGACGGCTCCAGAGGAACGCACGGAGGAAGGCGCCCCCGCGATGGGGAGCGGCTCGGGGGCAGGGACCAAGGAGACGACGGTTGCGCCCGGTCTCCGGCTGGTGGTGGAGCTCGTGAGGGAGTAGGACCTCAGGGCTACGTCAAGATCGACCCGTCCAGCAGTCGTGGACGTGGTCGTGGACGTGGTCGGCTTTCGGTAGTTCGATCACGACCACGACCACGACCACGACCACGAGTGCGCGACTTGCATGAGAACGACGGGACCCTGGCCTTGAAGG
>JACQVV010000030.1 GCA_016209595.1 Planctomycetota bacterium | reverse complement strand
GTCACGGGATAGCGCGCGAGCTGTCCCTTGCCCTTGTCTCGCGCGATGAGGCGCTTCAGGGTGTCGAGGTCCCCGCCCTGGCCGCGGAGAACCACCGTCGAGAACCCCTCGATGGAACCGCTGGCAAGACCGGAGATCGGGCCCGATAGCCCGGTATCGACCGACTCAGCGGGGACGCCGAGCTCCGCCCCACAGCCGGGACACCGGACTCGGGTTCCGGAGTGGTCGCCGGGAGCCCAGAACTGCTCTCCGCAAGTGCACTCGAAGCGAATCGCCAACCCACCCTCCCGGACCAGGACCCCCTTGCGCCAAGGCGAGGATTCTAGCAGATCCTCGGTGAGAATCGATTCCCCCCGTCGAAGGAATGGGTAGAAGCCACCAGCACCGGAGGGAAACATGGTGAGAACCAGGATGGACCGTTGCGGCTCCCGCGTCCCTTGCCTGGTCACACTGCTCGCCCTTGCGACCGCGGGGTGATGCGCCGATCCGAACATCTGGAGCTGCAAGAGTTCAAATCTCGTCGGCCCCGCCAAGCGGCACTGGTACATTGGCCCTGTGCCCCAGTCTTCCAAGCTGGAGAAGTCGGTTCGATTCCGACGTGCCGCTCCAAGCCTTGCGGGCATGGTATATGGGCTGTGCCTCGGTCTGCCAGACCGAAGAAATGTGTTCGACTCACGTTGCCCGCTCCAAGATCGCGCCTGTAGCTCAGGGGAATGAGCGTCTGTCCTACAAACAGAGGGTCGGTGGTTCGATCCCATCCAGGCGCAGCAGGTTTGTGGTGAGCATGGCTCAATCGGTCGAGCACGGCCAGGCAATTCAAACTCCTCCAACCCGGTGCGCAAGCCAATCGGTTTCTGAATGGCGTTGGGCGCAGGGCCATGCGTGTGCCCGCAGGCTCTCCCGCTGGCCCAGGTGTCGTTGGCGCGGGCGAGCGCGGCCTTGTCGGCGGCGTTCTTCGGGTCGGGGCCTTTCAGGGCCAGCCCGCCTCTCTGCCCTGCCACGACCAGGTCGATGGGAAGGCGTTCTCGGATCCCGCTTTCCTGAAGATTCCCTGACGAGATCGGCCATACCCCGACCCGACGCGCCTTCGATCCTGCCGGGAGAGATCCTCCGCAGTCCGAGAATCTGTACTCCCTGCCGATGAGATTCCCTGACGGATGTCGAATGATCGGGTGGAGACCCGGTCGATCCGGAAAGGAAACGGGGCTCCGCTCCTACCAATCACCTCGATTCCAGGAGTTCATGCCATGATCCGGTTCTTGCTCTCGTACCTGATCGCCCTTCTCAGTGGACCGATTCTGCTTGTCCTGGCCCTCGCCACCGGACTGATGCCAGCCGCCCCGCTGACAAAGCAGACGGATCTCGAGACCTACGCCTTCTTTCTGGTTCCGCTTGCCGCCCTGATCGGCGGCGGTCTTCTCGGAGGCGTCGTCCACGGTTTCCTGGAATCCCGGCTGGGCAAGTCTCCTCGTTCGACCGGCCGGTGAGTTCCGCCGCGTCGAGGATGTGGTTCCCCGACCTCGCCCCCCACCCGCGCAGGAGCGAGTCTTCTGCCAATCCACCTGCCGGATCCCGCGGTCATCCCCTGATCGAGATCCTCCCATGCTCAAGTTCCTGCTTGGCGCTGGATCCAGTGCCGCCTGGTTGGTCGTCGTCGCCGCCGTCGCGACCCTGTTCGAGTGGACGGGGCCATCGGGGACTCCCCTTCCCGTCATGGGCGTCTACGCGATCGGCGCCGGCGCGATCTGGCTCTTCCTGTACGTTCGCTCCCTGGGTTCGATCCGCTACCGGCTGAGCAGCCAGGCCGCGCTCTTCGGCTGCGTCCTCTCCCTGCTGATGTTCGGCCTCGTCGACTCCATGGTGACCCGCCACCGGCGGGCGGAGGCCGTGGAGGCCATGGGCTTCTCCCGGCACATGCCGGCGTACGTGAAGGACTACGGACCTCCCGCGGGTGGAGAGCCCCTCATGGGCGCCGGCAAGATGCTGATCGTCGACCTCCGCGAGGGCGAGGTCGACGACCTCTACTTCGCGCTCCGGCCCGAGGTGCGGGCGACCTCGCCCGAGGAGGTTGAGACCCTCGCCCAGATCCGCTGGGAGAAGCGGGTCGTGGCCAGGTACTCGAACGGGGCTCCCGCGTCGCGGTGGTTCGCCTTCGTCGGGATCGTCGACCTCGCCTCGGGGCGGACCCTGGCCGACCAGGAGTTCGCCGGGTCCGAGCCTCCGTCCCGGACTCGCGGGAGGAGCGGAGCCTCGGGAGACAAGCCCGGGGGCGTTATCCTCGAACGTCTCCACACCCTCTACGCTCGCCGAGCGAGGTGATCTTGCCATGGTCCATTCGAATCGCGCCTACGTGGGCCCGCGAGGCTTCGTCTTCGCCTTCTTCCTACCGATCGCCCTCGCCACGTTCTTCGGCGGGATCCTGGCGATGTCCGGAGGCACCCTGTTCGAACGCGTCTTTCCGTACCTTGCCGCGATCTCGTCCGTCTGGTTCACGATCACCCTCGCTCTGTACGCCCACGGTTGCCGTTGGGTGGAGGTCGGAGAGTCCGGCTTCGTGGTCCGGACGCTCCGGCGCCGCTGGTCGGTCGCCCACGACGACGTGATCAGCCTCACGATGACGGAGCACGGCGTCGTCCTCGCCCTCGAGGACGACGAGATCCGCCTCGACTTCACTCCGTACCAGGCCAGAGTCCGCGGTCCTCTGGAGTCGAGAGTGAAGCAGAGCCTCCTCCGGCGGGCCCGCGAGGCGATCCGGAGCGGCGCTACCATCGAGAGCGACGAGTGGCAGCTCGACGCCAAGGGCCTCACCCTCGTCGGTGGAGGCCCGAGGGTTCGTGTCCTCCACGGCGACATCGCAACGACCGAGACGATCGACGACAAGATGTGTATCTGGCGGAGGGGGGAAGTCGAGGCCTTTGCCCGCATCTGCTATCAGGGCTGGAACGCGTTCCTCCTCGCCGTCCTCCTCCCGGAACTCGTCGCCTCCAGGCCGCGCGCCTCTTCCCCGCAGCCGGTCCCGATCGCTCCAGAGTCGGCGGCCCCCGCCGCGGAGGGTCTCGGCCGGCTTCGGTTCCGGCGCGGCTCGGGTACGTTGTCGATCCGGGGAATACTCCTCGGCATCGGCGTGGGGACGCTCGCGCTGTTCGCCTTCCTCGCTCGCTCGCCGGTCGGCGCGGCGACCGCGGCGGTGGTGTCTCTGGGACTCGGAACTATCGAGTCCCTGATCGCAAGGCGGATCCTGCGTTCATCCCTGTTCTGCTACGAACGAGGGGTCGTCAAGCCCGGGTTCTTTGCCGAGCGCCGCCTGCGCTTCGACGAGCTCGCCGGGATCGCCTACGGGGCAACCCGAAACTACCTCAACGGGGACTACGTAGGGACGGACTTCTGCCTGACCTTCGTGCCATGGGCGGAGTCCGGGCTCGAGACGATCGCCTGGAGCGATCGGCTGGACGATCGCGATCCGGAGCTCGAGGCGATCCGCGACTCCGTGGCCGCAGCGATCGCGGCGCGCATGGCCGATTCCCGTTCGCGCGGTCTCAAGGTGCCGTGGACGGACCGGCTGATGTTCCTCCCAGACGGTCTGTGGTGCCAGCCCGAGCGCCTCCTGGGCCGCGCGGAGCCGGTCGTCGTCCCGTATGCGGAGATCGAGGGCCTCGACGAGATCGACCAGGGGATCTTCCGGGTGCGGCGCCGCGGGGCGAAGTCGCCGGTCGTGGAAGAGCGGACCTCGGCGATGAACTTTTTTCCCGGCTATCTGCTCCTTTCAGTGCTCGTTCGCGAGAAGGCCTCCAGACGCCAGCCATGAAGAGGCGCTTTCTCGTTTTCCGTGCTCCTCCTAACTCGCAACTGATCAGAAAGGGCACCTCGCAATGATGACCGAACTAATGCCTCTGGGTGGTCAGGGCTTCTTCGGCAGCACCATGTGGTACGTCCTGATGGGGGCCGTCATGGTGGGCGCCGTCGTTGCTTTGGTCCTGGTGAGAGCGAAGCGCTCGGCCCGCGTCGCCTTCGCAGCGACCGGTGACACCGCTACGACCCGTGACACCGCCACAACCGGGCGGCCGCAAGTCGGACTGGAAGAAAGCGAGCAGATCAGGAGAAGCATCAGCAGTCTCAATTCATGGAGCTTCCTCCTCGGCATCCCGGGGATCGTGCTTTGCTTTCTGGGCCTTGTTCTGCCCATGCTGCGCCCCGACCTCCTCAGCGTCGTGGAAATGGGCGCGTTCCTCGTGAAGGCGGGGACTGGTCTTCTGATCGTCGGACTTTGTTGTTACGCCCGGATGAAGGGTCGCAGCGCGGCGTGGGGTCTCCTGGGGGCGCTGAGCATCATCGGGGTGATCATCCTTGGGCTAATCGAGAAGATCTGCAGGCACTGCAAGCATCCCGCAGGCTACAGCACGAGGAAGTGCCCGAACTGCGGCGCGCCGATGTAGTCGGAAAGGTTCGGACCAAATGAAAGGGCGCGAATCGGCACCATGCATCGACGGATGATCGTCGGCGCTGGCAAGGCGCGGCCCCGAACACCGTAGCGGAGCTACATGGAGGGGCCGCAACGAAGCCAGCGGCCACGAGGGCCGTCCCGGATGGCAAGTATTTTCCGCTCGGGGTAGTAAGGCCGAGGATCGCGTCGGGCAGGCCGGGCCCCATACGATCCCTCGCTCCCGCCCTACCAGATCATCGCCCAGGTGCTTCGCGGCGACGCGGGGGCGATGGCCGAGGACCTTGTTGCCCTTCCTCTCGGCCCGGCCTTTGATCTGGCCGCCTGGTTTGAGGTACACGACGTCAGTCGAAGCTCTGGCCAGAGCTGTCCGCCTGAGTGGGCGAACACGGCCTCCCCACAATGGGTTTATTCTTCCTTCGCGCCGTTCGGAGGAGAGAGGCTACTTGCCGGGAGGCATCCTGGGGGCGCGGCCGATCGCGCCGATCTTCCTGAAGCAGGCGAGGACCTTGTCGGCGTATTCCTTTGAGACGCCCTTCACAATGGGGACGATCATCCGGTCGACGCGCTCGGCGGCCTCGTGCTCGTCGATCTCGCAGAGCTCGCAGAGGAGCCGCACCACCGCCTTCTTCTTTTCCCGGCCGGTGATCTTCTGGAGGAAGACGCTGTACTCGCCCTCCTCCCGCTCCGGCATCTCGTCTCCGGCAGGCAAGGCCTCGATATCGATGGGAACCTCGTCGCTGTCGTCATCGTCGGTCGGTCGCATGCACTTGTCGGACTCTCCGAGCTCGGGGATCGGGACGCGCTCCTCGATCTTCGTAGCGAGCCACTCGCCGTCAGAGCCTATGTACCCGTCTTCGTCGCACAGGAAGATGCCTTCGGCAGTCACTCTCTCGGTGTGACAAGGCACTCCCGGAATGTTGTGCCAGAAGCGCCGCCCAGATCCCGGAAACGTAATCGTTTGATTTTCGAACTCCCACGTCGCGGTCACGCCCTCGAGGCGGATCTTCTTCTCGTGGAACCGCCAGGGCTCGTTGAACAGGTCGGCAAGGGCGACGTGGACCGCCGGGAGACGGGTGATCGAGAGAGCCCGGAGACTCTGAACGAGGTCTCGGGTGGGCGAGAGGGGGAGGCCCTCGACGGGAGGAACATCCGACTCACGGATGACGAGGGTTGCCGTCTGTCCCTCCTCGATCAGTTCGACTTCATCGAGGAGCGCGGCACGCCACTCATAGGTCGCCTCGCCACCGGGAGGGGCAATCCGAAAGATCCCGTCGGCGAGACCGACACGAGCACCGCCAGCCCCGGCGAGGTCGAAAGCATGCCTCCCCCGATCCGGGGGGTGCGTCCTTGGAGCGATCGGAGGAGGCGAATGCGACGCTCGTGGAGGATCCGGTCGCAGGGGAGAGAATAAGTGGATCCGCTCGCCCTCGTCCCCGACCGCCTGGCAAACAAGAAGCTCTCCATCTCGAAGAAAGCGCACCGTCTCAATCGACTCTCCGACCTGCTCGGTCTGGACGATCTCACCGGAGCCCAGATCGTAGGTCATGAGGAATCCGTCGCCACAGCCAAGGACGGCCAGCCTTCCACCCGGACCGATCGACAGCGTGTAGACCGGCTCGTGCAGGATCGGGGCGAGACGTCGCGATTCGAAACTACCCATCTCGATGAGCAGAGGGTGGCGATCGAACGGGAGCATGGGGCCCTTGCGGCACGTGGAGACGAGGAGACGCTGGCCATCACTTGAAAGGTCAATAAGTGCGAAGGACCTGGAAGGGAAGTCTAGCCCTGGAATGCGCCGGACCACCCCGGCGGCTGCATCGGCAGTGAAAACACCTGCCTCGGAGGCGACCACGCACCTGCCGTCTGGCATGACTCGCAGGTGCCAGGGAGTCTCACTGGAGGGAGGAAGTTCGAAACGCCTCTCTACGACCAAGGATGGCCATGCGATGCGCCAGAGAGTTCGTGCGATCCAAGCGTCCCCGCCCTCAGACCCGGGCCCCAGGGCAAGGAGAGTCGTGCCATCCGGCGCGAATTCCAGGGCATGGAAGCCCGGCGACCATCCTCTGCGATCCTCTTCGATGGTGCCGCACGAGAGTCCTGTTCGAGCGTCGAACAGATCGATTCGCTTGCCTCCCACGGCGAGGAGCGAACCATCAGGGCTGAACGCGAGGCAGCGGGCGTCCGCGCAGCATCCCTGACATCGGACCTCGGCGCGCTCGCCGCCCGAGCTGAGCGGGACGATCCGAACGAGGGGCCAATTCCCGGCCGTGGCGATTGCGATCGCATCGCCGGCTGGAGAGGGGGCGATCACAGAAGGCCAGTCGGGGAGCGCTCCGGGGACACCAAGAATCGTGACGCGCGTCTTCAATTCGGCGCTCCTCGGGCCGCTTTCGGCGACACGGTGTATCGTGGAACGGCTACTTCAAGAGCTGCTCGACCGTCCGGACGACGATGTGATTCGGGTTTGCCTCGCGGGCCGAGGGAAGGGCCCGGGAGAGCTCGGCGACCGCCGCGGCCCGCGTCGGGTCATCTCCCCAGCGGAGGTCTCCGTGGGTGCGAGTGAGGACGATGGCGAGCGCGAGGATCGGGTCGAGGCCTCCGCTCGCCTCCAGCTCCTCGAGCACGATGAGCCGGCGGCGATTGGGCCGGCGGGCGTCCTCCAGTGCCCGGTAGAGCGCGATCCAGTTCGCCGCGGGGTCGGGGCCGCCGGTGACGAACCGGAGCGCGCCATCGACCGCCGCCTCGCGAAGGGGCGAGGCGGCGAGATCGCGGACGAGCGAGCGAGGGACTCCGGGCGAGGGGACGTCGAGCTCGTCCGGGAGCGAGAGGCCCGGCTCGACCTGGACCTCCCAGTCGTCCCTGACGACGAGCCCGGTCTCGAGACCGGCATACCACCAGGCCTCGCGGGGAGGCAACGTCAAGATCGACAGGTCCCAGAGCCGGGCCGTATTGTCGGCCGAGGCAGTGGCCAGGCGGGTCCCGTCGGGGCTGAAGGCGTTCGACAAGAGCGCCCCCGTATGCCCCTCGAGGACGGCGATCGGCTTCCCCTCGGCCGTCCAGAGCCGGGCCGTGTTGTCGGCCGAGGCCGTGGCCAGGCGGGTCCCGTCGGGGCTGAAGGCGACCTCGCTGACCGAGTCCGTATGCCCCTCGAGGACGGCGATCGGCTTCCCCTCGGCGCTCCAGAGCCGGGCTGTCTTGTCGACCGAGGCGGTGGCCAGGCGGGTCCCGTCGGGGCTGAAGGCGACCGATATGACCGCATCCGCGTGCCCCTCGAGGACGGCGATCGGCTTCCCGTCGGCGGTCCAGCGTCGGGCCGTGTTGTCGCACGAGGCGGTGGCCAGGCGGGTCCCGTCGGGGCTGAAGGCG
>JACQVV010000449.1 GCA_016209595.1 Planctomycetota bacterium | reverse complement strand
GTGGAAGACCCGGATCGAGGAGTGCTTGTAGACCTTGCGAACGAGGTCGTGCACCGTCGCCTGGACATCCATCCCGTCGAGGGTGCGATGTACCCTGCGCGCCATTCCCCCCAGATCCGAGTCCTTCTCCACCAGGGCGACTTCGAATCCCTGGTTGGCGATGCTCAGGGCGCTCGTCATCCCGGCCAGGCCGCCGCCCACCACCAGAGCGGCCTTGGTGACGGGGAGCTCGAATTCTCGGAGGGGCTTCAAGCGGGCCGCCCGGGCGACGGACATCCGGACGATGTCCCTCGCCTTGGCGGTGGCTTCCTCCTTCTGCTTGGAGTGGACCCAGGAACAGTGCTCCCGGATGTTGGCCATGTCGAAGAAGTACTGGTTGATGCCACCCTCCCGCAGCGTGTCTCGGAAGAGTGGCTCGTGGGTCCTCGGGGTGCAGGCGGCGACGACGACCCGATTGAGTCCCTTCTCCTTGATCGTGCTCGAGATCTGCTCGGCCGCATCCGTGGAGCAGATGAAGAGGCCTTCTTCCGCGTGGGCCACGTGGCCCAGGGTCGAGGCGTACTCGACCAGGGACGGGATATCCACCACCCGGCCGATGTTGGCGCCGCAATGGCACGCGAACACCCCGACTCTGACCTCTTCCTTCGAGACGTCCCGCTCCGGCGGGTAGATGCGCTCCCTGGCCAACTTCCCGCGCCGGTACTTGAGGAGGGCCGAAGCCAGGGCGCCCGCTCCGCTCGCGGTCGCGACCGACTCGGGGATGTCCATGGGGCCCAGGAAGGCTCCGCTGGCGAAGACGCCGGGACGCGTGGTCTCGAGGGGATTGGCGGGGTCCGTCTTGCAGAAGCCGTGGAGGTCGAGCTCGATCCCGAACTGCCCGGCCAGGCGCGGCCCATCGACGGGGGGGCCCAGACCGATCCCCAGGACCACGAGGTCGAACTCCTCTTCCTTCACGCCTTCGTCGGCCGTGGCATACCGGATCGTGACGTTCTTCGTGGAAGGGATCTCCCTCCCGATCGACACGTAGCTCCTGATGAACCTCACCCCGGGGAGCTGCGCCGCCCTCTGGTAGAAGCGTTCGAAGTCCTTGCCATGGGACCTGACGTCGTTGTGGAAGATCGTCGCCTCGGTGCCGGCATCGTGGTCCTTGGCCAGGATGACCTGTTTCTGGATGTACGAGCAGCAGACCGAGGAGCAATAGCTGTGGCCACCCTCGAGGACCTGCCGGGAACCGACACAATGGATCCATGCGATCTTGCGGGGATGCTCCTTGTCCGAGGGGCGGAGGATCTCGCCTTCGTGGGGTCCGGTGGCGCAAAGGAGCCGCTCGAAATCGAGACTGGTCACCACGTTCTCGATCGAGCCGTAGCCGTAGTCGCCTCTCGGCCGCGGGTCGAACGGCGAGAAGCCCGGGGCGAGGACGATCGCTCCGACCTTGATCTCCTCTTTCTTCGCCCCCTTGTGGAGGTCGATGGCCTTGTTCTTGCAAACGCCCTCGCAGATGGAGCACTTCTCGTCCGTGAGGTAGACGCACGCCCCGTCGATGTAGGGGACGAGCGGGACGGCCTGGGAGAAGTAGATGTGGATCGCCTTGCTGTCCGAGAGGCCCTGGTTGAAGGGATCCGGGACGCGCACCGGGCAGTACTCAGCGCAGGTCGTGCACCCCGTGCAGACCTCTTCGTCGACGTACCGGGGCTTCCGGGCCACGGTGACGGTGAAGTCCCCGGCCTTGCCTTCGACGCGGTCGATCTCCGTGTACGTCAGGATCTCGACATTGGGGTGCCGGTCGCACTCGATGAACTTGGGGGACTCGATGCACATCGAGCAGTCGTTGGTGGGGAAGGTCTTGTCGAGCTGGGCCATCTTCCCGCCGATCGCCGGCGCCTTCTCGACCATGTAGACCTTGTACCCGGTCGTGGCGAGGTCGAGCGCGGCCTGGATCCCGCTGATCCCGCCGCCTACGACCATGACGTCCCCGAAGCAGGAGTTCGCCCCGCTCATGGTGTCGCCCCGCGTGCCGCTAGCGACGCCCGGACGATCTCGGTCAGGTCCTTGATCTCGATCTTCTCGGCGTCCCCCAGGGCCAATCGACTGTCCTCGAAATTACCGATGCAGTAGGGGCAGGAGGTGGCGAGCACGGTGGCGCCTACCTCCTTCGCCTGCGCCAGCCGGATGCCGGAGAACCTCTCGGCCTTCGGAGTCTCCATCCAGATCCTGCCGCCGCCGCCGCCGCAGCAGAGACTCGTCTCGCGACGCTCGGACATCTCCACCAGCTCGAGGCCCGGGATCTTCTTCAAAACCTCCCTCGGCTGGTCGTAGATGCCGTTGTGCCGGCCGAGATAGCATGGGTCGTGCCAGGTGACCTTTCGCGGGAAGGCTCCGGCGAGCTCGAGCCTTCCCTCCTCGATCAATTCCCCCAGGAACTGCGAGATGTGGACCACCTCGAAGTTCACCATGAACTCGCGATACTCGTTCGCGAAGGCGTGGTAGCAGTGGGGGGAGGAGACGAGGATCCTCCGGACCCCGTGGTCGATGAACGTCTTGATGTTCTCGCGGGCGAGCCCTTTGAAGACCTCCTCGTTCCCCGCCTTGCGGATGCTCTCCCCGCAGCAATTCTCCTTCGTGCCCAGGATGCCGAAATCCACCCCGGCCGCGTTCAGGATCTCGACCGTCGCGACCGCCACCTTCTGTATCCTTGGATCGTAGCTGCCGTAGCAGCCGACGTAGTACAGGATCTCCATCCCTTCGGCGAACGGCTTCACCCCCAGGTCCGATGCCCACGCGCCCCGGTCGCCCCTCTTCGCCCCCAGGGGATTGCCGTCGCTCGCGAGGCTGTGCGCGGCCGAACGCACCCCCCGTACGGAGGCGGGGAACACGTCGTATTGCGTGGCGATCCGGCGGATGGAGACCCCGACCTGGATCGGGTCCACGCCTCTTGGGCACCGGGACGGGCAGGTTCCGCACGTGGTGCAGCGCCAGATGTCCTCGAGCTCGATCTCGGGGATCCCAAAGGTCGCCTGCCGGACGATCTGGCGAATGCTGAACGGCCTTACCCTGTTCCAGGGGCAGACGACGTCGCACTTCCCGCACTGGAAGCAGTACTTGAACGCGTCGCCGCCGGCGGCTTCGATCTCCCGGACAACCTCTTTCAGGGGGGAGACGGTGTCCACAACGCCCTCAGGCTTTCTTTGCCATTCGGTTCACGGCTTCGAGCACCTTCGGCCAGCCGTGCTTGTTGGCGATCGCCTCGATACCGACGTCCAGATCCTCGACCTCGGGCGCGGCCGCCGCTTCCTCTTCCCTTTCCTCATAGACGAGGGCTTTCGCGAGGCACCACTGGACGCACCACGGCTCTTCCAGGGTCGGATCCGATTCGCACATGTCGCATTTCAACGGAAGACCGGAATCGGGTTCCTTGAAGAGGTCGCGGGAGGGGCAGGAGGCGCGGCAGAACGCGCACTCCTCGTACTCCTTCCCGTCGATCGTGTACTTGTCCCGACCTGCGCACTCGGCCGCCGTGTATTCGCCGGCGAATACCGGCACGTAGATGTCCGCCAGCGGCTCGCGGATCACTCGGATCCTGGCCCTCGCCGGATTGACCCCGCTGAAACGGGGCGCCGCGTGGAAGGACGAGCAGATCACCTCGCAGGCCCGGCATCCGTTGCATTTGTCGACGTCGATCTTGATCGACTTGACGGTCTTCGCCTTGGCGCGCATCACGTCGCCCGCCCTCCCACGGGGACCGGCAGGATCCCCCTCTGCTCGAAGTCGTCGGCGACGTAGTCGAGATCCAGCTCGTTCAGGGTCTCGCGAGTCGGGACCCCCTCGCTGTTCCAGCCCTTGAACTTGTAGTACTCGTCCAGGAGCTTGGCCTCGAGCTCGGGGAACCGGTTCTTCCAGTGGTCGTCCGGCGGCCTCTCGTCCTGGCGCTTCAAGCCCCTTCGGAGGTTGTTGGCCCGGACCAGGGTCCGGTTCCTCCGGGTCAGGTGCGTCAGGGCGGGTTCGTCGAGATCGAGGCCGGAGCCCGCTCGGATCAAGGCCGGCAGGTTGTGGATGTGGAACGGGGGCTTGAGCGGGAACGACGACAGCCCGGCGCACATGCCGGTAGAGTCGTCGATGTAGTGCATCATCTCCTGCCAGTGGACAATCTCGCACGCGGCGTCGGCGGGCGGGTAGTGCGGAATCGACTTCTCCCCGCGGAGCTCCCACTCCTCGAACCACTTCTTGAAGCGCTCGTCGGGGACGTGGGGCCAGTCCGCCGTGAACGCCTCTCGCTCTTCCCTCGTCGGGAAGGGTGCCTGGGGGAAGTTCCCTTCGATCTGGGTGATGCTCGCCTTCTCGCCCGTACAGTACATGAGGAAGTAGATGGGGTTCAGCATCCCCAGCTTGAGCGGCAGCTGCTCGTGTTTTCGGATGTTGTTGTGGGCATAGGCCTGCGCGCCGTTGCCGATCCTCTCGGCCGCCCAGTACGTGCCGCCGGCCAGGACGTCGCCGATCCCCTCCCGCCGCACGATCTTCTCGAGGAGCCAGTAGAACCGTCCTTCGCTGTCTTTCGGCATTCCAGGGAAGTCCTCGTCGCTCAGGATGCCGTCCTCGAGGAGCTCGATGGCGAAGGCCATGGTCTGGGGGGCCGAGAAGGCGTCCACGCCATGCTCGGTGGCCTTCTGGGCGATCCTCAGGCCGAAGTCCAGGTCGGACATGGCCCCCATCGTGTAGGTGAGCTTCGAGAAACACTTCATCATGTACGAGCACAATCTCGTGTCGACGGCGATCGACGCGCCGCACTTCATCGGGCAATTGTGGCAAGAGAGGAGCCGAGTCCGCATCGTCTCCATCGTGTTCGTCCACCGCTCCTGCACCTCGGGGGTCCAGAAGCCTTTTCGGCGGTGGCGGGCATTGCCCCACACGAAGTTCTCGGTGTGCCACTGCTCGTCATGGACGACCATCTCCTGCGGCGACCCGAGTCCCGCGACAATGGGCATGACTCCGGGAATTGGATTCTTCTCCCGGATCTCGATGTACTTCAGCGCTTCGTTGCAGAGTTGCATGAACTCCGCCGGTCGCGCGATGTTGAGGTCCTTCGTTCCGCGGACGGCGATCGCCTTGAGGTTCTTGTCCCCCATGATGGCGCCCATGCCGAGCCGGCTTGCGCTCGACCTGCCCTGCTCGATCGAGGCGAAGAAGACCCTGTTCTCGCCAGCCAGGCCGATCGAAGCGACCGAGGCCCCCGGCTCCTCGACTTCCTGTCGAATGACCTCCGCCGTCTCGAGCGTGCCCAGACCCCGGAGGTGGGCGGCGTCGCGGATCTCCACGTTGTCGTTGTGGATCCAGAGATAGACCAGTTCCGGGGACTTTCCGCGAACGACCACCTTGTCGTAGCCGGCGTGCTTCAGCTCGGGAGCCCAGAATCCGCCCATCATCGAGAACGCGAAGAGACGGGTCTGAGGAGAGATCGCAGAGACGACGGTGCGATTGGTGCCAGGGGCCGGCGTGCCTGCCAGGAGACCCGTACCGAAGACGAGGAGGTTGTCGTGAGCGAAGGGCTCCACCTCGGGGGGAACCCGATCCCACAACATCCTCGCATTGGTGCCGAGACCCCCCAGATGGAGCTCGGTCAGGCGGGGGTCGGTGGGCACGCGCTCGATGCTGCCCCGGGAAAGATCGACCTCCAGGTTGAACCCTGTCTCGGCGTACCTCATTCAGCACCTCTGCTGGCGTCGTTCGCGGAGGGCCCGGTGGCGATCATAAACTTCCTGGTACACGGCGGATAGGTAAGAGATGGCGCCGAGTGTATCACGCCGGCATCGAGTGCGTTGGTGAGACTTGCCGCGACCAGGATGGCGGGACGGTATTCGTCCAGGATCTTCCCGAGCTCTTTTCTTCCGGGCTTGAACCCCCGGGTAGGGCGAGAGTATCGTCGCGGGTTCGCCTACTTCGAGGAGCGCCTGCCATGACCGACCCCATCGCGGCTGCCCGCCAGTCCTTCGCGGCCGATCTCGAGGATCTTCGACGCTTCGTCCGCTTTCCCAGCGTTTCGGCCGACCCGGCCCGAAAGACCGACGTCCAGGCTTGCCGCGACTTCCTCGTTGCCCAGCTCCGTGACGCGGGACTCTCCGCCGAGGTCTGGTCCACGCGCGGCCAAGACTCGGTATACGCCGAGAGCCCGGTCGTTCCGGGGAAACCCACGGTCCTCGTCTACGGCCACTACGACGTCCAGCCGGCCGCGCGCGAGGACGGATGGGAGGGCGATCCGTTCACGCTGGCCGAGCGGGACGGCCTCCTCGTCGGCCGGGGCGTGTCCGACGACAAGGCCCCCGTCCTCGCGCTGGTCAAGGCGGTGGCCGCCTTCACCCGGAGCGGGATCGGGTTTCCGGTACGGTTCAAGTTCCTGATCGAAGGAGAGGAAGAGACGGGGAGCCCCAACCTGGACGCTCTCGTCTCCGAGCGCCTCGAGCGCCTGCGGGCCGACCTCGTCGCGATCAGCGACTCGAGTTGGATCGCTGACGGGAAGCCGTGCCTCGTTTACGGCCTCCGCGGGCTCGTCTACGGCTACGTCCGCGTCCGTGGGCCGAAGGTCGACGTCCACTCGGGCCATCACGGCGGGCCGCTGGCCAACCCGCACATCGAGCTTGCCCGGATTCTCGCGGCGACCCGGGCCCCGAACGGCAAGATCAAGATCCCCGGTTTCCTCGACCGCGTGCGCCCGGTCGGTGCCGCCGAGAAGAAGCGCATCCGCGCTCTCCGCTACGACCTCGCGGCGTGGAAGAAGGAACTCGGCCTGGAGAAGACCCTCGCGAAAAATGCCCTCGACTGCCTCCTCCAGCGCTGGGCGCTCCCGACCTTCGAGGTCCACGGGATCACGGGGGGCTACACGGGTCCCGGCTCCAAGACGATCATCCCCTCGCACGCCGAGGCAAAGGTCTCCATGCGGCTCGTCCCCGACCAGGATCCGGACGAGATCCGCCGGCTCTTCGAGGAACACGTGAAGAGACTCTCTCCGGATGCCGAGGTCCGCTGGGAGGTCGGAGGGCCCGCCTTCCTCACCGACCCGGAGGGACCTCACCTCGAGGCCGCCCGCCGGGCCTTCCTCGATGGTTTCGGCGTGAAGCCCTGCCTCGTCCGGGAGGGAGGGTCGATCCCGGCCGTCGGCCTCCTCTCGAAGAAGCTCGGCGTCCCGATCGTCCTCCTCCCGATCGGGCTCCCAGACGACGGCGCCCACTCGCCCAACGAGAAGTTCTCCCGTGAGCATTTCGAGAAGGGGATCGAGATGTTCGTGCACTACTTCCGGATCGTGGGAGGGACTTCTGCCGCATGACCCCGGAGGAGGTCGGCCGCAAGGAGGACTGGATCGAGAGGATGCGCTGCGCCCGCCTGCCGAATACGCGTGCGGCGCTCGCGGAGTTCCTGGAAAAGGAAGAGGACCGGGAGCTCCGGCGGAAGGCCGCCCACGCGCTTGCCATCGCCTGCGAGATCGATCTGTGCGATCGCCTCTGGAAGATCTTCGAGGCCGACCCCGACGAGGTCGTCCGCTCACACCTCGTGGCGGCCTTCTCGGCCTCCGACGACAAGAAGCGCGCCGGACCGCTCGCCGGATGCCTCGAAGGGGCGCGGGACCCACGATATCGCGCACGACTCGCGGCGGCGCTCGTGAACCTCGGAGGCCGGACCTGGTTCGACCGGGCGCGCGAGGTCATCGAGGGCGCGCCGGAAGGAGAGCGCCCCCGACTCGCCGTCGAGGTCTTCGACTCGCTGCGGGGAAACTCCTGCCGCCAGGAGCTCTTGGAGCGCCTGGCGAACCTTTCGGACCGCGGCGCGCTCGTCGGGCTCATCGAGCGCGTGTGGGACGGGAAGGAACCCTACGCCGCGGGATTCCTGGAAAAGGTCGCCGCGGGCGGCGATCCTTGCGATGCCGCGGGCTTCCTGGCGCTGGGGGCGCTCGTCGCGCGGGGGGCGGGTCGCTTCGAGACGCTTGCCGCGGGACTCGCGACCGAAGACGCGGAGCTCCGACGCGAGGTCGCCCGCGCGGTGGCCAGGATCGGGTCGAAAGAGTCCTCGAAGACCCTCTCGCGGCACCTGAAGTCCGAGACCGATCCCCAGGTTTCGGCCGCCGCGATCGAGGCGCTGGGCCGTTCGGGAGAGGATCACGTCCTCGACCTCGTGGAACGCCACCTCGGGGACGCGCGTCCTGCGGTTGCCGCTGCCGCAAGCCGGGCGCTCGAGAAACTCGCCTCGAGCCCGTCCAACCCGAAGGCACGCAAGCTTGCGGGGAAAAAGCTGAAACGGTAGCTCAGTCCGCGAGCAGCGCCCGCGTCTCCTCGAAGTCGGAGAGCATCTGGTAACCGATCCGCTCCACGACCGGGTCGGCGATGTCGAGCTCGGCCCACACCTGCGGATCGAGGCGCGGGATCTCCTCGGTGTCGGGCAGGAAGCCGAGGCCGCGGGAGATGAGGTCGGCGAGGTGGACGACGTACGCGAATGTTCCCGCCGTTCCCGGCTCGTGGTGGTAGCGAGCCGCCGAGGTGATGTCCGGCTTGATCCCCCACTTCTCGAAAAGCCGGTGGCCGATGTCGGTGTGGCGGACTCCGAGGACCGCGAGTTCCGCGTCGTAGAGCGGGACCTTCTTCGCCTGGGCCAGTCGCCGGATCTTCTCGTAGGCGGGGGGAAAATACAGGGCCATCAGGATCTTCCCCACGTCGAGGAGGAGGCCCGCGAGGAACGCGTCCTCGACGTCGATCGCCTTCCCGCCCGTTTCGGCCGCCTTCTCATTCAGCGTCTTGGCGATGAGGCGGCAGCCGATGGCGACCGAGAGCGAGTGCTCCCAGAACTTCAGGGGGTCGAAGAGTTCGCCCTTCTCCCGGGAGAAAAGGCTGAAAACGCTCGCCGTGAGGGCGAGGGTCCGGATCTGGTTCACACCAAGGAAGACGACTGCCTGGTCGATCCGCTCTACCTTGCGAGAGAGCCCGAAGAAGGCCGAGTTGATCATGCGCAGGATGCGGGCGGCGAGCGCGGGGTCGAGGATCAGGACTTGCGCGATGTCGCCCGCGTCGGCTTGCGGGTCGTTGAGGACCTTGTCGAGCTTCTCGATGATGATGGGGAGCGACGGCAGGGACTGCGCCTCCTCGATCCGGGAGAGGATCCGCTCGCGGAACGTGCGCACCCCCTCGGCGTCGGCAGGCGGGGCGGGCTCGCGCTCGATTCCCTGGGTCTTGAGGAAGTGGCGCTTGTGCGACGCCGCTAGCAGGCTCTCGAACCGGCTCATGTACGGGCTCTGCGGCGCCGCGGCGAAGCGCCCCTGGAACGCGGCCTTGAACCGTTTCTCCCACTCTCCCTCGAAGTCGATCGCCTCGGTCCCTTTGGGCTCCTCGATCCAGATCGACCGGACGCCCTGGAGGGACCTGAGCTTCGCGAGCACGGTCGCCGTGATCGCCGTTTCCTTCTTTATCACCCGCTGGCCGCGATCGTTGATCACGTCGCGGGCGAGTACCATCCCTTCCTGCACGTCGGCGGTGGGGACTTCTCTCATAGGCTTCACATCTACCACAGCACCTTTCCCATGGCTATATTTCCTCTCGATGGAAGGGCGAACGGCGCGGGTCCGGCGGGCGTTGCTCCTCGTTGCCGCTCTTGCCCTGGCCTCGATGACCCTGTTCGTCGCGTTCGGGCGTGGTCCCGGCGGTTGGACCGGAGGCGGCGAAGACCAGGGCGAGGAGGAGGCGGATGCCGGCCGGTCCGCGAGCAGCGGCCGATCGGGCGTCTCGGATCCAGCGGCCGGTGAGGGGCACGCCGGGAGTAGCGACCCGGGTGGCGGAGGCCGCGACTCCCGCGACCTCGCCGGCGCGATCGACGTCGCGACTGCCGCCGGTCTCGACTGGCAGGGCGTGGTCCTTCCTCTTCTCCTGGAACTCCGCGGCCAGGGGGCGGCCGGTCTCCCCGGATGGACGGCCCTCCTCGGCGCATCCAGCGACGTGAGACTGCGCCGCGTGGCGGCGGAGGAGATCGGCCGCCTCGGCCGGGAGGAAGGGATCGCCTCGCTCGCGCGGGCTGCGTCGGGCGACGCCGACGAGGCGGTCCGGGTCGCGTCCGCTGCCGCGATCGGAACGATCGGCGGCCGCCGGGCGGCGGGGGAGCTCGCCCGCCTCCTCGCATCGTCTCCCGACGAGTGGGTGCGCGTGGAGGCCGCGGGGGGCCTCGCGCGGAGCGTCGCACCCGAGGACGGCCCCGTCCTCGTCGATCTCTTCCTCGCGGAGCCCCAGGACGGCGTTCGAGCGGGCCTCGTGGCCGCGATCGCGCGGACCGGGGACGCCGACGCGGCGCGGCGCCTGGCGGGGGCGCTTGCCGAGGGCCGGCTCGACCCCACGGGCCGGATGCGTGCGCTGGAGCTTCTCGCGCGACTCGGAGCGCCCGTGCCGGTCGAGGTTCTCCTCGCCGAGATCCGGGGCGGACCCCCGATCGTTCAGCGGGCGGCGCTCGACGCGCTCGCCGCGGTCGCCCGCGAGGAGTCCTACCCGCACCTGCGGGGGGTTTACGAGAGCGAGCGCGATCTGGAGCTCCGCACGTGGGCCCTCGAAGCGATGTCCCGCCTCGGGCCCGGTCCCGCCGCCGACCACCTGGAGCGCGTCGCCCGCGACGCCGGAGCGCCGCCTGAGCTCCGGGCGGCGGCCGTCTTGTTCCTCTCGAACTCGCAGGGTTCGGCTTACCTTCCCCTATACGAGGAGCTCTCCGTGGACTCGACGCCGGAGGTGCTGCGCAGCGTGGCCCGGTCCTGCGCCGAAACCTGTCGGTAGAGGGACGCTACGGAAGCTCCTCCCGCACGAGCGGGAGCAACGTGTCCCAGCGCAAGAGCCCGGTTTTCCGGCTCGGGGGGACACGGATCGTCCGGCCGCCGGGCAGGCGGGATGTGCCCCCGGGATGGCGCGGGTGCGGGTTGGTGTCGGCGAGGTCGAACATCCAGCTCCCGCCTTTCCGCAGGGCCTTGGCGCCGGCGCCGCCGCCCGCCGTGTAACTCGTCACGGCTCCCGCGAGTTCTGCCGAGGTCATCTGGGAGTCGACCTCGATCCCGGCCGAGCGGGCCTGTCGCTTCAGATGCTCTGCGGCGATGACGGCGCTCTGGAGCCGGCTCTGCGGCGTGTCCGTGCCGCGCTCCCAGCGCCCGAGTCCATGGCGCGCGAGTACCTCGTTTCCCCAGGCCGTGGTCACCCAGCGGTCGTCGAGTCCGTAGCCTGACTCGGGACCGTGCGTGGAGGGACGGTAGGTTCCCTGGGCCGACTCGTTGGCGTGGATCGCGGCGATGAGGGAGGCGGGCACTCCGGTGAGCTCGGACGCGCGGCGGTACTCCTCCTCGTGGACCGGCGTGCGGACCGCGACGTTGCGGCCGATCTCCGAGCGGCGGGCGCGCTCCAGCGCCTGGGCGTTGGGCGTGAACGGCAGGGAGGCAAGGTCGGTGCCTTGCGCGCCGGTACGGGGAGCGCGCTCCTGGGTTCCTCCCCGCGAGCCCGAGGCGAGGGCGGCCCAGGTGAGCGGCCCCACCTCGCCATCGGCCGCGAGCCCATTCGCGCGCTGGAACTCGCTCACGGCCCGTTCGGTCGATGGCCCGAAAACGCCGTCGGGGGACCCCGTGAGGAAGCCGAGCGCCGCGAGCCGCTTCTGGAGCTCGAGGACCTCGGGCCCTACCCTACCGCGGGAGAGGGCCGGTGCCTGGGCGCCGGCGCTCGCGAGAAGACTCAGGTACGCGGACGGGCGGGGAGTCGTGCGCGCCGCGCTCCGGAGGTTCGCGCCGGGGCCGAGGCCGTCGTCGGGAGTCTCGCGGGCGAGTTCCCCGCTCTCGGCCGTGACTTCCGTCGCGCCGGCAAGAGGGTTGCTCTCCGGTCCGGTCGCGCCGGCGCCCTCGCGCTCGCGGATCGCGATCTCGAGCGCCTCCATGTCGCGAGCGGCGGCGAGCTTCCCCGCCGTGTCGTTCGCCCGCGCGGCGGCGACGAAACGCTTCCTTATCTCGTCGCGCCGCCGCTGGAAGTCGGCCGCGTTGTCCGCTACCTGCGCGAGTGCGCTCGTCGAGAGGCAGGCGAGGGCGAGAGCGATCGTCCGGGCCCGCGAGAGGGTGGCGACCATTCCGGGTATCTGCCTGGGGCACGCGGGAAACCGGAGGGTCTGATTGGCAAGGTGCGTGCCAAAAAGTCATCCTGGATCCGACTGTGATCGGATTCAATTATCATGCAATGACTTGCATTCACGCCAAGCCGGTGGTCGCTGAGTGTATCGGACGCCCGAGTTGAACGGCTGCGTGCACATCGTGTCCGATGCGCACGAATCCGTTCTGGAGCCCTCACTCGAAGCGAAAGGTCTCTTCGGCGTGATCGAGTGCGAGGTCGATCTCCTCCCACTCCTCGCGCGGAGCGGTCGCCGTGAGCGCGACCAGCGCTCCGCACCACATGAGCCCGGTTTGCCGGACGAGGTCCTTCGTGTCGGGATCGACCCACTCGACGGAACGCGCCAGGACGTTTCCAAGGTGGAGGTCCTCGACCCGGGCGGGCCGGAGCCTCGCCTCGTCGAGACGCTCCCGGATCGTTCGCTCGATCTCGTCCAGCGAGTCGAGCTCCTCCGGAGCGGGCGCGGTCACCGCAAGGACCAGGGGGATGCGATCACCGGCGTGGTCTGGCGGGGCAAAAAGGAAGCGGTTCCCCTCGCGTTCGACAGTCCAGCCCCCGGGGATCTCGAAGGCGAGTCCGAGAGGATGGCGGAAGAGGAAGTGACCCTCCGAGGCCGATGGAGTTTCAAAGGTTGCAAGGCTCCGGAGAATGCGCTCGAAGAGCGGGGTTCGCTCTGCGATCTCGGCATCCGCCGCCCCGAACGACAGGAAGAGCGTGCTCCCGTCCGCGAGGGAAATGGCGACCTGCCACAGGCTTCTTTCCCTCGACCGGATCCGGTAGCGCAAAGCGAGGGCGGGTCGGCCGCCAACGTCGAGGCGGTCCGACGCGAGGAATGCGATCTCCTCGCTCGCCCGAAGGTCCGTCTCGGTTCTCTCGACCGCTTCTTCCAGCGATCCCTCGCCGCCGGGCGGCTGGACGAGGAGGGCGAGCGTCGGCGCATCCCCCTCTTCCCACGGCGCTCGAAAGAGCACGAGATCCCCCGAGCAGGAGCGCGTCCAATTCGCGGGGACGGCGAGCTCGAATCCGTAGGGGTGCCGGTAGGGCGCCGCCTCCTGCGCGAAAGCCCCGGACGCCAGCAGCATCGCGAGCAGGATCCCGGTGATGATGGTCCCATCGCGGCGGTCGGGGCAAAATAAGACTTGGCGGGTCCGGTTTCTCGGTTGTAGGATGCACCCGTGCTGGAAGTCCCGCGTTCGATTTTCGAGAAGATGGTAGCCCACGCCGAACGGGCCTACCCCGAGGAGTGCTGCGGCGTGATGGTCGGAAGCCGCGTTGGCGATGCCAACCGCGTCCTCTCGGTCTTCGAGGCGGCGAATGTCGCCGGCGAACGGCGGCGCGACCGCTTCGAGATGGATCCGAAGGCGATCCTCGCGGCGGACCTCTGGGCGCGGGAAAACGCTCTGGACCTCGTGGGTTTCTACCACTCGCATCCCGACCACCCTCCCGTTGCCTCCAGGACCGACGACGAACGGGTGCGTCCCGGCGTTCACGACGGCTACAGTTATCTTATCCTGTCCATTCAGAAGGGGATCTACGAGTCCGGACGGTCCTGGACGCTCTCCGGCGACCGTCTGGTCGCGGAACCTCTGGAAATCACATCGGGAGACTAGAGACATGCCAAAGGTGAGAATCCCGACGCCGCTCAGGACCATGACGAAGGGGAAGGACGAGGTCTCCGCAAGCGGTGGGAGCGTGGACGAGGCCCTCCAGGCGCTCTGCGCCGAGTACGCGGGAGTTCGCGAGCGGATCTACGACGAAGACGGGAGCGTGCGGCGGTTCGTCAACGTTTTCGTCAACAACGAGGACATCCGGAACCTGGACGGGCTCGCCACGCCCGTCCGGGCCGAGGACACGATCTCGCTCGTCCCGGCGATCGCCGGGGGGGCGGTCTGGGGGAGGGGGCCGCTGGCGCGACCCTTGCTCCACAAGGGTCGTGCCGGCGGTAGGAAGGGGGAGGGGGC
>JACQVV010000444.1 GCA_016209595.1 Planctomycetota bacterium | reverse complement strand
GGGTTCGGGGGTTCCGTCCCTCGTCCGCCGTCCGCCGTCTCCCGTCTTCCGTCGCTCGTCGCCCGTCGCCCGTCGCCCGCAAGGAGCCCACTCGCTTTCGCCCGCCGCGAGCTCGCGGTTCTTCTTGCCGGCCCCGCCTTCCACGCGGTCCTGTTCTCGCTCGCGGCTCTCGCTTCGTTCGCCCTGGTCCTCCGGTACGTCCAGGTCGTTCCCTTCGTCGCGTCCCTTCTTTCTGGCGAGCCGTGGCGGGACGTCTTCCGGCTTCAGTTGCTTCTGTGGATCTCGGCCGCCGCGCTCGCGGGGCCCTTGACGGGGGCGAGCCTCTTCGCGCGGGATCGGCCCGGGCTCCCCCATGCGTTCCTGCGGCTCGCGCCGCTCCCGCCGCTTGCCGTCTTCAGCGGAGTCTTCCTGGCGGGCCTTGCCGCCGTCCTTCTCCTCCTCGCCGCCCTGCTCCCTCCGGTCCTCGCTTGCCGGGCTCTCGGGGGCCCCGACTGGCGGGACCTGGCCGCTCTATCGCTCGGCGCGGGCGCGCTTGGTTTTTTCGGGCTCGCCGCGGGGGCGCTCTGGGCCGTCTTCCTGCACCGCCTCGCGCGAGCTTGCTTCGCCGCCTGCCTCACGACACTCCCCGCAGCCTTCCTCGTTCTTTCCGCCGGACCGGCCGAGTTCCTCATCGCGTCCGGCCTTGCCGCGGCCGCGGGTGCCGCGCTCCTGGTTCCTGCCGCGCTCGTCTGGCGACTGGGGAACGCGAAGGACCCTTGATCTGTCCAGAATTTTTATTTTCTTAAAGACGCTTGACGGAATCCAGCTTCGGATTAGACTCTGCTCCTTCAAAAACTAATACGAGCGTGATCCAGAGCAAGGAGACGATCATGGCCTCTCAGAGCAACATCCCGGAGTGGAATCCGAATATGCAGCACGTCTGGTGCATCACCGCGCCCTGCAATCCCATCTTCACCCCGGGGTCCGCGGCCGAGTCGGTCCGCCAGAACATCCCCACCTACACGACGCTCGCGATCGGCGAGGAGACCAACGGCTGGAGCAGCCCGGGCTTTTAGGCCCGCACGAGTTTCTTCACGACGGCGCCCTGACCGGGGCGCCGTCTTCGTTTTCGGAGCAAGCCCGCTACCGGGTCTCGACGAAGTAGATTGTTCCGCCGAGGAGAACGCCGCGGATGCCGTGCTCGTCCTCGATCCTCGCGAGCGCGTTGCGGACGGAGAAGCGGCCGGCGAGCGAGACGGTCGGGTGGTTCTCCCAGACCTCGGGCGAGGAGACGACGGGGACGCCGGCCGCCTTTGCGAACTCCTCCACGAACCGGGCCCACGGGGACTTGTCGCTCGCGAAGTCGCGCTCCGCGGCGAGGACTTTCTCCCGCGCCCCGCCCTCCTCTCCTCGCGCGACGTCGCGGCGGGCCATCTCGACCTTCGCCTCATAGACGGCATCGGAAGTTGAGACGAAGAGGAAGCCGTCGCCGACCGCGTAGTCGAGGCCGCGCGGTTCGAGGAGCTCGCGAAGCGCCTTGGAGAGAGGTTCCCCGGCGGCTCCGACCGTCGCCCGGGCCTCGCCCTTCTCCGCGAGCGCGAGGAGCGCGGCGGGATCGATTCGCGCCTCCAGGCCGGCCCGAGCCGCGAGCTCGCGAATGAGGTCGGCGAGTGGCGCTTCGACCGCCGCCAGGTCCACTCCCTCCTGGAGACGGCGGGCGGCGCGTTCGATCCGGTCTCTCTCGCGAGGGGCGGGAAAGACGAAGACCGTCCGCCCGCGGAGCGCCCAGGCCGCGCCCTGGGCATCGAGAACCTCGTCGAGGACCCGGCCGAGCGGCGCCGCCTGGAAGCGCGCGGCGTCCGGCGCAATGGAGGAGAGAGCCGGCTCGATCTCGGCGTCGGGGACGAGCTCGAGCCCGGCCTCACGGGCGATGTCGGCGAGCCGCGGCCCGAGCGCCGCGCCGGCAAGGTCGAGGTCGACGATTCGGTCGAGCGGGAGCACCTCCTCTTCCTCCTCGCCGGGAGGGCGGGCCACCACGCGGTCTCGCTCGTAGTCCGGTACGAGCCCCGCGCGCGAGAGCAGCCGCTCAAGCGCCTCGCCCGCGGGTCCCGAGCCCACGCCGTTCGGGACAAGAGGGTACCCGAGCGCCGCGTACGTCGCGGCGCCCTCGGGCGAGAGGACGATCTCGACCCCCAGGGCGGCGGAAAACGCCGCGAGCGCGAGCTCCAGGCGGAGCCCGACGAGCTCCGCGGGTACTGGGACGGCCGAGAGCCGGGCGAGGAGTCGATCCTCCTCTCCAGGCGGCGCGAGCGCGAAGACATGAAGCGTCCCGCCCCGGAGCTCGTAACCCAGGCCGAGCGGGCGGAGGAACGATCCCAGAGCGGCGGAGGCCGTGACGTCCTGGAGCTCGAACGTGAACCGCGACCGGCCCTCGTCCGGGAGGACCTCGAGGGCCACCTCGTCCACCACGGCCGAGAGCCCCGCGGCACCGGCGATCGACTCGACCACCTTGAGGAATGTCGCCTCGTCGAAGTCCAGCGTGAGCCGCGTGGTCGCGAGCGGCCCTTGCCCCTGGGGCCCCACGTCGTAGAGGTGGACTCGAAGGACGCCGCCCCGGATCTCGTAGGCGAGGCCCTGGGAGGCGAGGAATTCCGGGATGACGCGCTCGGCCGGTCCCGCGAAGCGCCGTGTATAGCGGCGGCGCTTGAAGTCGTCGAGGACCGGAAGGTCGACCTGCGGGTCGAGGTCGCACGCGCGGGCAAGGTCGATCACTGTCTCCAGGAACGTGGCGTTCTTCACGAGAACGTCGATCGTCCGCCCGGCGAGGGGGTTGGCGGCCTCTGGCGGCGCGCCGGACCCGATTTCGCGATTGGGACGCGCGGGGTGGACGTGCAGGACACGGCCGCGCGCGGTGTACGAGAGGCCGGCGGGGCCGAGGATGCCGTCGAGCGCCTCGCCCGCGGGCCCGCGTACCCGCCCGTCGAACCGACGCTCCTTCATGAAGTCGAGGACGGCGAGGTCGATCACGACCTCGAGACCCGCCGCCTGGCCGATCGCGGTCACGGTGTCCAAGAAGCTGTCGTCGTCCACGTCGACCTCGATCACTGTCGCGAGCGGCGAATCCGGGGCGAGCGGCTCCGGCTCGTCCAAGCGCTTGCGCGACGCGACGAAGAGAACCGAGCCGTCGAGCCGCGCGGCGAGGTCCGCCTGGTCGAGGAGTCCGCGGATCGCGCGTCCGGCGGAGAGCCCCGCGGGGAGCGCGACCGCGTTCCGGTCCTCCCGGAGCCGCGGGCGCGCGGCTAGCGTCTTCTCGTCGAAGCGGACGGAGACGTCGGCCTCGGCGGCCAGCCGCGAGAGGAGCGCCGGGATCGTCCAGCCGGCGAGCTCCGGCGGGACGATTCCCCCGGCGAGGCGGGTCTTCGACTCCGGCTCTCCCTCGGGGGGCGCGACGGGAGCGGAGGACGGCCGGAACCGGACGAGGATCGCCGTGCCGGAGACCTCATGGACGAGGCCCTTCGGTGCGAGGATCGCCTCCAGGACGTCCTCGATCGGCACGTCGTCGAACGTTCCCGCGACGGGGAGCCCGCCTTCCTCTGCGGCCCAGCGGCGAACCGAGGGGTCGAGACCGCCTTCCAGGTCGGCCTCCCCCCCGAGCCAGGCCACGACCTCCGCCAGGGGGCGCCCCGCCGCGTCGAATCGGACCCTCGTGGCGGCGAGCCTTTCCGCCGCGGCCTTCTCCTCGGGCGTCGGCTCGGGGGGACGCCGCGAGGCGGCGCGGGCCAGGTCGAGTCCGGCGCGAATGCGCTCGAGCGCCTCCTGGGGATCTTTCTCGTCCGCCGCGCGAACGAGGATGCCGGAGCTCGCGGGGGAAGCCTCGAGTCCCAGCGGAGCCAGGACCAGTCGCAGAGCCTCAGCTAGGGTCACCGGCGGCGTCGCGACCGCCGGACCGGCCTCGCGTGTCGAGAGGATCGCCTCCGCGGCCGGCGTGCTCCGGATCGGGACCCCCGACTCGATCTCCAGGCGCGAAAGCGTCTGGGCGACCGGCTCGTCCCGGCCGTCGAGCGAGACCATCGTCCGCGCGAGAGCCCGTCTCGCCGCCTCGTATTCCCGCGTGCCCCCATGGGGGTAGGGAGGGATGCCGCTCGCGCCGGCGGGACCACCCCCGCCCTGGCCGATTCGAACTCGCCATCGCCGGCCATCCTTCTCCACCTCGACATGGTCCGACCGGATCGCGACGAGCCGATAGTCGCCCGCCGAATCGCCCTCGTGGTAGACGCGCTTCTTCCGGTCGCCGGAATCGGGCGAAAGGACCGCCGAGCTCCCGAGGACACCCGTCAGCCGGTATGGGAAGTCGGGCGGAGGCCCGTCTTCCTGCGCGGCGAGCGGGATCCCTGAAGACAAGGCCAGGACGAGTAGAGAAGCAACGTCCGCTCCGGGAAATCGCATGGCAGGATCCTAGTCCGTACCGCGTTCGCCCGTCAATCCAGCGGTCAGGACCAACTGGAGCGCGGCGAACACCCGAATGCCGGTAGGATGGAGTGCATGGAGTTCATGTTCGTCGTGCAGGATCGGTTCGCGATCTCCGGTCGCGGAATGGCGATCGTGGGGCCTCCCGGTTCTCGCAAGCGTGCTCCCTTCTTCAGGAGTGGCCAGGCCGTCGAGCTGAGGAGGCCGGACGGGTCCGTGCGCTTCACGCACGCCAGGTTGGCCGGCGGTCGTGAGAAGCGGTAGCATATGCGCGATGCCTATTCACGACTGGAGCAGGGTCGACGCGGGGATCTTCCACCACCTCCACCTGGTCTGGATCGCTCGCCTGAACACCGTCCTCAATGAGGGTCTCTTGCCCGATCGATTCTACGCGCTGGCCGAGCCGGTCATGGGCGAGGTCGTCCCCGATGTCATCACGATCGAGTCGGAAGAGGGCGCGCAGAGCGCGGATCGGGCTGAAGTCGGCCTCGCCCGCGAGGGGGGCGGCGAGTCGGCCGTGGCGCTCGCTCCGGGAAGGGTCGTGGTCCAGGAGCTCGGCCCGGTCGATCCACTGGAACGATTGGCTCGCCGCGTCGTGGTCAAGGACTCGCTCCGTGACGACCGCGTGGTCGCGGTGATCGAGCTCGTCTCCGCCGCGAACAAGTCCTCGCGGGAGAAGCGAGACCGTTTCGTGGAAAAGAGTGTGGCGATCCTCTCCCGCGGAATCCATGCCCTCGTCGTCGACGTCCAGCCGACCACGGATTGGGTTCACGAGGGGTTCCACGCGTGGATCTGCCGAGCCTACGGCACCGAATCGGCCGCGCTGGCTCCCGACCGTCCACTCCAGGCGGCGAGCTACCAGGCGCTCGACGGGGGAACAGTCCGTGCGCACGTCGTTCCACTGGCGATCGGGGACGTTCTCCCAGGGATGCCGCTCTTCCTGCTCCCCCGGCATTTCGTCCGGACGCCGCTGGAGCAGACCTACGCAGAAGCCTTCGCGAGCCTCCCCCGCCGGCTTCGCGAGACGCTCGCGCTCGCGTGATCGGCGGCTGCCCGCGTCCGGACGCCTCGTGAAGGGGCGTTCCTCGCGGGCCCGCGGGAGGCGTGCCATAGTAGTGATCCTCGAGAGTACTTCGAGTGCGCGATGGCGGCCGATCTCGACCCGCACAACACGTACGAGAGGCTCGTCGGCCGGGCGATGCCCGGCTACGACATCACCTACCGCTTCGAGGAGGACCTTGAGCCGGCGCCGGCCGGAGCAACCCTCGATCCAGCGGACGAGGTCGTTCGGAACGCGCCCGAACCGGGCCCGGAGAACGTCCCGCAGGTTCTCCCTGAGGGCTCGGAGCTCGCCGCGCTTCACGCCGCGCTTCTCGCCGATCTCGATGAAGTCCCGGCCGATTCTCGTGTCCTTGAATTCTATGACTTGCTCCAGGAGCCGTTTGACCATTATGGAAGCACCATCCGGACGGCGACGAGCGCCTGCCACTCCCCGCGAGGGAGCTCGATCGTTGCGGTCCCCTGGCCGGAGCGGAAGACCACGAGGAGCGCCGGCCCGGGCCTGGACGCGCCGTCGACGATTGCTTTGCGCAGTTCCCAGGGGTACTGGATCGCAACTCCGTCGTAGGAGCGGATCTGATCCCCCTTAGCGAGACCCCGGCTCTGCCAGTCGGGATGGGAGGTGTTGATGATGTAGAGGCCCCCCGACTCGACGAACGGGGCAAGAGCGTCCGCCGCGAGCGAGAGGTCCGGGTTCTCCGAGAGGTATTTCTGGACCGCGTCCTCCTCGTCCTTGCCGAATCCCGATGTCGCGAGCGCGAGGAGCTCGTAGGTCCTCGACTTCTTCTCGTCCGTCTCCTTCAGGGCGAGCGAGAGATAGCGGAGCGCGAGCCACGCCCAGTTTCCGTGCGCGGCGTCGGCGAGCGCCCGGCGCGCGTCGGCGAGCGCGGCCTCGGGGTTCTTCGCGCGGTACTGGATGGCGACCCGGTACGCGTAGGCGATCCCCCGGTCCGGGTTCGCCCCTTGCGTGTTCTGGGAGAGGATCTGGATCGCGCGGTCTATGTCCGCGAGCGCCTCGGGGTCGCGCTCGGTCGTCTGCCGGTTGAGGAGCAGCACGGCGCGCGAGAGATGAACGAGGTAGTGGTTCGCCACGCGGGTCGCCAGGACACGGTCGATCTTCCGGAGAGCATCTTCCTGATCGGACGCCGACTGCCCGCCCGCGTACACGCCCCGCCAGATCTCGTAGGCGAGCGTGTTGTGTACCTTGAGGCAGGCCTGCTGGAGTTCCCGGTTCGAGGGATCGAGCGCGATCGTCCTCGCGTAGTCCTCTACCGTCCCCACGAGGTCGCCCCGTTTCTCGGAAAGAAGCGCGTGCCGCTGGAGCGCGAGCCGGTGGTTGGCGTCGAGCGAGAGCACCTCCGCGTACGCCGCGAGGGCCTCGTCGTCGCGGCCGGACGCATCGAGGGTCCGGGCGCGGAGGAGGAGCCCCTCCAGGTGACCTGCGTGGGCGGCGAGATACCCGTCGAGGTCGCGTAGTGCCTCGTCGCCGCGGCCGAGGCCGTAGAGGACGTTCGCGCGCCGCCAGAGCGCGTCCTTGTGCTCGGGATGCACTTCGATCAGCTGGTCCCAGACCGCGAGTGCTTCCTCCGGGAGACCGCGCGACTCGAGCTCATCTGCCTCCGCATAGAACCTGTTCGGGTCGATGGCGGGGGATGGGTCGGCGGTCCCGCCTGCGTTGCCGGTATGACCGCTGCCGTTCCCGGACTCGCTGGAACTGGCTGGCCCGTCAACCGTGCCGGCCTGCGTGCCACCCACAACGTACCAGAGAGCGCTTGCCGCTACGAACCCGGCAAGGGCAGCTAGCGCAGTCCGGATCCCTATCCTGTGCCGGCGGAGCTTCCTCGCGATCCGGGTTGCCAGTCCCGACGGGCGGACGGAAACGGGCTCCCCCGCGAGGAACGCCGCGAGGTCGCTCGCGAAAGCCGCGGCCGACTTGTACCGCCTCGCGGGGTGCTTCTCCAGTGCCTTCAAGGCGATCCCCTCTATCTCGTGCCCGACGCGGGGGTTCGTCGCCGAGGGAGGCTCGGGATCGTCGTAGGCGATCTTCTCGTAGAGGGCGGGGAGCGAACGACCGACGAAGGGCGGGCGCCCGGCGAGGAGCTCGTAGAGGATCGCGCCAAGGGCGTAGACGTCGGTCCGCTCGCCGATCTTCTTCAGATCCCCCTCGATCTGCTCGGGGGCCATGTAGGATGGGGTCCCCATCACGTCGCCCGTCCGTGAGAGGCGAGTCTCTCCCTCGCGGCGAGCGAGGCCGAAGTCGGTTAGCTTCGCGTGGCCATAGGCCCCCACGAGGATGTTCGCGGGCTTGAGGTCCCGGTGGATGACCCCGCGCGAATGCGCGTGCTCGACCGCCTTGACGATGGGGAGCAGGATCTCCGCGGCCTCGCGCGGACCGGGGGCGCGGTCGCGCCCATTCAGCCATCGATCGAGGCTCGTCCCGTCCACAAGCTCCTGGACGATGTACCGGGTCCCGGCCCCCTGGCCGAAGGAGAATGTCTTGACGATCCTGGGATGGTCGAGGGCCGCGGCAGCACGCGCCTCGCGCTGGAAGCGCTCCACGGCCTCCGGGTGGGCGAAGATCGAGGCTGGGAGGACCTTGAGCGCGACGACTCGGTCGAGGCCAACCTCGCGGGCCCGGTAGACGACTCCCATGCCGCCCCGGCCGAGCTCGGCAAGGATCTCGAAGCCGGGGATGGCGGGCGCTCCCTCGCCGGCGGGCTCGCGTGGCCTGCTCGAGCGCTCGGTCGGCACGCCTTCCGGCTCCTTGCTCGTCCGATCCTCCGCGCCCATCCCGTTCCTCTCTCCCCCTCGCGCCCGAGAGCATACACGCGCCCAAGCGTGCTATAGTAGGATATTGGTAGCCTGGGCCTTTTGTGAGTGACGGTGATCATGGTCCACAGGATTACGACGAAGGAGCTGGTCGAATCGCCAGGGGAGATTCTGTGTCGTGTTCGCGACCAGGGGGAGAGGTTCCTGATCGAGGAGAACGGACGCACCGTCGCGTCTCTCAACCCGGCTCACGAGGAGAAGGGTGCCGCCCTTCATCAACTTCTGCGAGGGATCTTCGAGGATGGCCTGCTGCCTGACGAAGGATTTGCGGCTGATGTGCAAGCGCTCCAGGCCAGCCAGCCCCGAGTGGAGCCGCCCTGGTGGGGCAGGTAGTTGATTCCTCGGTATGGATTGCTCTCGAAAGGAGGGGGCTTTCTCTCGAGGACTGGTTGGCCGCGACGAGCGACGATCCGGTCGGTGTCGCCGCAATCACGGCGAGCGAACTCCTCGCTGGCGTGGCTCGCGCGGATACTCCGGAGCGGCGCAGGCGGCGGGAGGCGTTCGTCGAGAGGATCCTCGGAGCGGTACGAGTGATTCCCTTCGATCTGATGGTGGCTCGTGTTCACTGCCTTGTCTGGTGGGAACTTGCCTCGGGGGGTCAGATGATCGGCGCCCACGATCTCTTGATCGCCGCCACGGCCCTGGCTCACGGCCATGAAGTCCTGACGGAAAACCGCCGGGAGTTCGACAGGGTGTCAGGACTGACGGTACGCCTGCCGCGCTGGGGGGGTCTTTCGAAGGGCGAGCAAGAACCGCCGAGGTAGCCGCGCGTCGGCTTCGCCGGTGCGCCCCCGACCAAGGGTGACGAGCTCAAGTCCCCTCCTGACCGACCATCCCCCTCGCGCCCGACAGCATACCCGCGCCCAAGCGTGCTATAGTAGTGCTCCCCGAGGGTACTTCGAGCGCGCGATGGCGGCCGATCTCG
>JACQVV010000447.1 GCA_016209595.1 Planctomycetota bacterium | reverse complement strand
CCCCTCAGGGACCCTGCATGAACGGTCATGCACCCCGCGAGCCCGCTCCTACCCTCCGCTTTTCTGCGCCTGGCGGAGGCTCTCGATGTAGCCCAGGACGCGCTCCGTGAACTCCGCCTCCTTGACGACCGCGACCGTCCCGTCGAGGTAGAGGACGTGCCGGAGCTCGATGTGGTTGTCCTTCTGGTCCCACAGGATCGGAAACTTCCTCGGCTCCCTCAGGATTTCGCGCGTGATCGTAATCCCGTCCGGGCCCTCGTAGTCGGTCGCGGACGGGTCCCGGCTTTCGACGGCCTGCGGATCGGGCGGCTCGCTGTCGTGATGGACGGAGGGACAGTGGAGCATGCGGAGTTCGTGGCCGAGCATGACCGAACGCTCGAGGAGAAGGAAGGGGACCTTCTCGCCGATGAGGTCGTCCCCGCTCCGCAGGAGCTCCGTGCCCGCGGCCACGTCCTTCGCCCATTCCTTCATCCGGAGCTCACAGACGCGGCTCCTTGCCTTCTCGGGCGAGCGGACCATGATCTCCAGCGCCCCCTCGGGATTCCCCTTCTCGCCTTCTTTGATGCGGGGCTTGGCCTCGTCGCCGGACTTCCCGTCGTCCCCTCCTCCGCCGCAAGCTGCAAGGGTGAGAGATAGGAGGAAGGCCAGTGTCGGGATCGCTCGATGTTGGATCATGCCACCAGGCTATTCCCTGGGGGCGGACATGTCAACGCGTCGCCATGGCGACCGCTTGGCAGCGCGCGGTCCCGTCGTGTATCCTTTCGCGCCCATGCCCGACAGAAGATCGCGACCGCCGGCGAACCTCCTCGCCGCAGTGCTCCTGGGCGTTTTCCTCGGAGCGACCGCTCCCGCCCTCGGCGACGAGTCCGACCGGTCGTCCCCCCAGGCGGCCTACAGAGCCTTTCTCGAGGTCGACCGGCGCTACCAGCGCCAGGTGCGCGAGTTTCTCCTGGTCGGCGTCGTCGAGATCCACCGCGACGCCTTCGCCTCCATGGCGACCCCTTCGCGCCTCGCGAAGTTCGACGCCCTCATCCGGAGGCGGAAGGAGCAGGTGGGCGAGCGGGAGCCGCGCTGGGAAGTCGAGTTCGATGCCGCCCCCGCGGCCGGAGGGGAGAGCGTGACGTTCGACCTCGCTCGGGTCCACTTCCGCAAGGTTCTTGCGCCCGGGGGCCGCGTCCGGGAAACGGCGTCACGGAGGAAGGAACGCCTGACCTACGTCCGGGAGGACGGCGAGTGGCGGATCCAGAACCGCACGCTCGCCTGCCTCGCCTGCGCGGGGACCGGGAAGAGCGAGAGCGGCGATCCGTGCTACGACTGCGCTGGCGCGGGGTATGTCGAGGACCGCTTCGGGCGCATCCCAGGTCTGCCTCTGCCGCCGCGGGAGGCCCTCGAACTCGTCGAGGGAGAGCTCACGACGGCGGAGACCGCGGTCCGCGCGTATCTCGTCCGGTCTCAGGTCGCCTACGCCAGGGTCATGGAGGGCTACGCGCAACTGATCGGGCAGGCGCTCGAGGACTTCCACCCCTTTTTCTCCGCGGAGGTGAACGGACGGTTGTCGGCCCGGTGGACCGAGGTCCAGGAGGGGGGACGCGAGGCTTTCGCCGGGATCCGAACCGACTTCGACAAGATCGACGAGGAACCCGACGGGTCGCGGGTCCGGGCGACCGTATGGGCCCGCCGGCCTACGGTCGAAGGAGAGACTCGCGACGAGCGGCTGCGACTCCAGTTCGTCGCGACCGAGGGGGAATGGAGGCTGGACCGGGAGGACCCTGCCTGCGATGCCTGCGAGGCCGCGGGGGTGTGCCCGCGCTGCTCGGGTATCGGCAAGAACGCCGAGGGCGAGACATGCCTCTTCTGTCGCGGGGACGGACGCTGCCGGACCTGCCGCGGCGAAGGATACGTCAACGAGGAGTAGCAGCGCATGAGCGATCGAAGACTCCTCCGGGCCCTCCTGTCCGCCGCCGTGCTCGCGGCCGGTTGCGCGGCCGGGAACCCCTATCGCGCGGAGCCCCTGCCGCCGGACGTGGAGACTGTATCGACCACGAACCCCGTGACCCAGCTCACGGCCCGGATCGAGGACGGGCTCCTCGCGATCGACCTCTTGCGGACGTCGAGGAACCGGATCCGGAGCCGGCCGGTCTTCCGCGAACGGGAGACCGACTACCGGCCCCTCGCCGACGCCGCGGAGCTCGTCTTCTCCCCGATCGCGCTCGCCGGGTACGCGGCCCTCTCGCCCGTCCTCGTGCCCCTCGACGCGATGGGGGCGTTCGTCTCGTACGTGGACGGCTACCCCGATCCCAGACCCTGGGGGCTCGTCGAGTCCCTGGCGACCGGCTTCCTGCCCGGGGTCACGACGCACTTCTACGACGAGGGGCAAAAGGCCGGGCGCCCCACCGGCAACTTCATCCGCGGGGAGTGGACCCCGGACGAACGGTGGGCGCGGAAGCCCGTGGGGGGCGCGAAGGTCGAGCTTCGCACCACGGACGGCAGGACGATCGCCCACATCCTGACCGACGAGGCGGGGCACGGGACGATCTTCCTGCGAAACCTCCGGGACGAGATCGCGCCGTCCTTCGTCGACGGCGGCCCGGCGCGGCTCTCCCTCGCCTTCGGCGGAGTGGTTCGCGAGTTCGAGGTCCGGCCCGGGGACGTGGAGTAGACCTGCTACCCGACGAGCCCCCAGAGGACCTGTTCCGGCTCGCGGAAGACGCTCCACCCGGTCTCCTCGTACCACCGGATCGTGGCGCGGAGGCCGTCCATGAGGTCCGGATAGTCGAACTCGAACCCGCTCGCCAGGAGCCGCCCGTTGGCGAGCCCATGCCCGCAGGTGATGTAGTCGATCGAGTCCACCTCGAAGAGGGGTCGTATCCGCAGGAGCCGCGCGCAGGCCTCGACCACGTGGGCCGAGAGCTTGAGCGACCAGGCCGGGATGCGGAGGTTCCAGAAGCCGAGGAGCCCCTTGTCCCGGACCTCGCGGGCTGCGGCGGCGAGGAGCTCGTGCGTCAGGGCGGGCGAGCGGTCGGCCAGATTGTAGACGAAGGCGGAGGGGTCGTTCGATCCCGGCAGCCACGACTCCCGCCGGTCGGCGAGCCAGGTCGCGGCCCGGACGACGTCCCGGACATGGACGTGGCTTGATACCACCGCCGCCATTCCCGGCTTCCCGAAGAGGAGCCCCTTCTTGAGAAGGTAGAGGGCGCGGGCGTCGCCGTAGACCGAGCCCGGCCCGTAGATCGCCCCCGGGCGGAGCGTGAGGACCGCGAGGCCGCCCCGGTTCGCCTCCACGGCGGCCCGTTCCTGCTCCCACTTGCTCCGCGCGTAGGCGTCGGTGGGTCGGGGCGGGTCCTCTTCCCGCGCCAGGCGGTTTTCGTATTCCTTCCCGTAGATCGCGCCGCTCCCGAAGAGGACGAACTCCTTCACCCCCGCGCGGGCGGATGCCGTGAGGAGATTCCGGGTGCCCTCCACGTTCGTTCGCAAGAGGTCCCGCTCTCTCGCGAAGAAGTCGAAGAGGGCGGCGACGTGGTAGACGCGCTCCACTCCTTCGAGCGCCGCGTCGAGAGCGCCGGGGATCCGGATGTCGGCGGGTGCGAATCGCACCCTCGCGAAAGCCTCTCGATCGAGGTAACCGGGGCGGCGGCGGCTCGTGGCCACGACGTCGTATCCGCGCTGGGCGAGATCGGCCACGAGGTACGTCCCCACGAAGCCGCTCGCGCCGGTGACAAGGTATCGTCGGATCATGCACCCTAGGTTACCGGTGCCCCGAAGGATACGCAACGTCCGAGTTGCCCACGGTCCCGTCCATGAGAAGGCACTACATGTCAAGCCCACCGTGGTGGGCGTCGTCCACCCGTGGAGGTCCGTTCGCCAGCCCAGTCGGGCCCCCGGTCCGTCAAAGTCGGCTTGCTCGGACTCGCGCTCGTATCCGTAGTCGTTGTCGTACTCGTAGTCGTTGGCGTTGTCGGTCGAGGTGGCTCCCGGTTTCGATCACGAGAACGAGTCCGACACCGACTACGAGTCCGAGTACGAGTGGAGATGACCCCCGCAGGTCGCGGTTCGGGGGTTGGACGACTTTGACGTAGCCCTGCCGAGTTGCCGGTCGGACCGGTGTGGGCTAATATCGATCGCGTCCCCATGGTCAGACTGCCCCGACCGGATGGCGATCCCGTTCCAGTGTCCCGCCTGCGACCTCCGCACCGAGCTCCCTGACCTCTACCGGGGGCAGCGGGTGCAGTGCTCCCGCTGCGCGGGAGTCTTCGCCCTCCCGGAGGACGGGATCGGCCCGCCCGAGGCGGTTCACCCCGAGGGCGACCTCCTCGCGGGCGAGCCGACCAAGGAATGCCCCTTCTGCGGCGAAAGGATCAAGCGATCCGCGAGGAAGTGCCGCTTCTGCGGCGAGATCGTCGATCGGGAGCTCGCCCGCGCCAAGAAGATCGAGGAGCAGAAGGACATCGAACGGCGCCAGAGGCTTCTTGCCGCGAGCGAATCCCGGGCGGCGATGGCCTCCCTCTCGGTCGCCGTGGTCGGCGTCTTCGCGGCGGGTCTCTTCCCCGGTCTCGGGATCCCCCTCGGCGCTCTCGCCTTCGTCCTGGGCGTGGTCGCGAGGGTCGAGATCTCCCGGAAGCCCCACCTGTCCGGCCGGGGACTGGCGACCGCCGGGATGGCGATCGGTGCCCTGGGTTTCCTGGGGTCGATCCTGATGGTCACGGTGCTGGCTGCCAACCGCGAGTCCATCGAGGCCCTGGGACAGTAGCCCCTTGCTCATCCCCCTCCTCGACCGGCCCTGGAACCGGCGCACGCCCTGGGCGACCTACGCCCTCATCGGAGCCAACGTCGCCTTCTTCGTCTACGCCTGCGTCGGGATCGGCCTCGTCCCGTACAGCACCTCGACGCTCGTCCGCTTCGGCGTCCGCCTGGATGGGTTTGCCGCGCACACGCTTTTCTCACACATTTACCTGCACGCCGGGTGGGGCCACGTGGCGGGGAACATGTTCTTCCTGGGCTTCTTCGGGAGAAACCTCGAGCGGAGGGTGGGGGCCCTCGCCTTCCTCGCCCTCTACCACCTCTGCGGGTTCGCCGCGGCGGCGGCGCACGTCCTCTGGGTCTCCCTCACGGGCCGCGGCGCGGACGTCCCGATGGTCGGCGCCTCGGGCGCGGTCTTCGGAGTCCTGGGCCTCTACACGGCGGCGTTTGCGGGCCGCGAGGTGCGGGTCCTCCTCCCGCGCGTGAATCTCCTCCCCGGCACGCCCATCCGCTTCACCTGGACCGACACCTACCTCGCGGCATACTGGCTCGGCCTCGTCTATCTCCTCTGGAACGTGATCGACGGCCTCTTCCTCGACCGTCTGACCGGCGTCGCGCACTGGGCGCACGTCGGCGGCTTCGCGGCGGGGCTCCTCGCCGGGCTCTTCCTCTTCAGGGCGCTCGGGATCCGCGGCCTTGCAGAGGAGGTCTTGCCCGCGGAGGCCTCGCGGATCGAGGATGAGGAGTTCGAGGAGCTCGGCTATATCCCCGGCGCCGGCGACGACAGAGGATCGGCGCGCGGCCTGACCCGACCCGTCCGCCGCCTCTGGCGCTCGGGCGGGACACTCCTGGTGCCGCGTCTCTCGCCCGGGGATCGGGAGCCCGTCCAGACGCGGCGCGTCCTTCCCGGCGACCTCGACCACGCGGTCCTCCTCTGTCACGATGGAAGGGTGTCGGAACCCAAAATGATCCGGCTGCTCGCTCTCGCCCAGGATCGACACGGATCCAGGCGTGGCCGGTGGGCGCCCTTCGGCGTGCTCAATCGGACGCTCACGGCGGAAGGAGCGGAGCTCGCCCGGCGCGAGCTCGTCCTCTCGGGGCGCTCGGCGGTGGTGGTGCCGGCCCGGGAGCTCCTGCCGTTCCCGGACGCCGCGATTCTCGCCCGCCTCGCGCTCGTCCACGACGGCGCCGACCTCGTGGACTACCGGGGGCGGGTCGTCCACCGGAGCGTCGATGGCCTCGTCCTATTGGTGGCCGGAAGGACGAGGGTGGCCCCGGACGCTCCCTACTTCGCCGATCTCTTCTCGTTCCCGCCGCTCGAGCGCTGGCGGGTCAACAAGGCGAACTTCGATTTTTCGGCGAGCGGCGTGTCCCCACGCCGGACCGTGCACGAGTCCTTCCAGGCCCTTCTGGAACTCCTCGTCCGCCGCTTTCCGGCGCTCCCCCTGTCGTCCTCCGCGGTCGATCTCCTCCAGTCCCGCCACCCACGTGGCTACACCTTCCTCAGCCTCGAGGAATACGAACACCACGCCGACTGGGTCCTCCAGATGCTCGGGCTGGCCGCCGGCGTGGGAGGCTAGCCGTGCGCCGGAAACCCCGGGCTCGCGTGGGCGTGCTCGCGGCAGGGCTTTCCCGGCGCACGCTCGCGATCGTCGGACGGACACTCGAACGCGCGGGTATGGAGGTGACCGTCCTCTCAGGACCATCCTCGGGGCCGCTCGACCTCCTCATCGTATCGTTCGGCCGGGAGAGCGCGGCGAGAGCGAGCCGCTCGCGTGTACCTCTCCTCTCGCTCACGCGCCGTCCACGGCAGGAGGAAGAGGCGCTCGCCTCCGGGGCCTGGGGAGCGCTCACGCTTCCCGTCCGCGGTGAACGGCTCCTGGAGATTGCGAACCGGATACTCATCGTCGGCGACCGGCGGCGCCTCGTCTCGAACCTTCTGGGGGTGAAGCGCTGGCTTCGCCGCCTCGAGCAGGAAGGGGACCCGGAGAGGGCGGTGGAGTTCCTCTACCGGGCGCCCAAGGTGGCCGACCTCGACCTCCTGGACCGGCGGCTCCCCCCGGTGCGCAGGAACCGGCGCGGCTTCGCGGGGATCGTTGCGCGCGAGGTCGCGGCGCGAGCGGGCAGGGAACTCTTCGACGACCTCCTCCCCCTCTCGATCGACCTCGAGTTTCGCCTCAAGGAAGAAAAGGAAGGGAGGACAACCCCCGGCGAGCCCTTTGCGGCCAGGGGCTACTACACTCACCTCCTCGACACAAAGCTCCGGATCGAGGAGCTCCTCGGCTGGCGTCCCGTGGCGAAGGGGCTCGGCCCTCGCGCGGCGGCGGGCGCCTGGATCCGGACGCCGCAGCTCGACTCGTTCGCCGTTGCGGCCTCCCGCTCGCGCTCCCTCCCGCCCCTTTCCGTGCCCGAGCTCGCGCGTCTCGTGCGGGACCTCAGGCGCTTCCATCGGATGCTCAAGGGCCGGTAGGAACTAGCCGAGCAGCTTGTCGTACTCCGCGTGTGTTCCGATCCAGAACCAGACGAGTCCATCCGTCGATTCGATGGCGAGGGCGCGGTAGTGTGCACCGACTCGTGCTGACCAGAAGCGGCCGACCTTCTTGAAGTAGAGCGATGGGTGACGTGGGTCCTGTTTGAGGTGAGTGAATGCGTCATCCGCGTGTTTCTGGATATCAGGCGGCAAAGATCGATAGCATACCCAGAAGTCCGTGGACGCATGGTGCGTCACAGCTCCCTGGTT
>JACQVV010000446.1 GCA_016209595.1 Planctomycetota bacterium | reverse complement strand
CTCGTAGTCGAACCACCAGTTCTTGTAGCGAGCCTCCGACTCTTGCGGCTTGGGGACGAGGACCGTGTCGGCCCATCCGTGGACCGTCACGTACCCTTCGAGGGTCTCCCGTTCGTCCGGCGAGAGGAAGGGGACCGCGCCTAGCGAGACGGTCGTCGGGAAGCGCTTGCCGGGCATCCGCGTGTCGCGGAAGGAGACGATCGCAGCCCCCCGTCCACGGACCGGGTCCGGCCGCCCGGTGAAGTGGGCTATGTCCCGCCCAAGCTGATCGAGCATCCGCGGCAGGTTGGGGTTCGGGTCGTTGAGCGGGATCCGGCCGCTGAGGTCCTCGACGTCCAGGACGAACTGGAGGCCATCGGCCGCGATGCCGGCGTCGGGCGGCCGGGAGAGGACGCCGGAGTACCCGTGGACCCGGCGGCCGATCTGGACCGCGCGATAGGCTCCCGTGTCGTCCTTGCCGTAGGAGGGCATCGTCGAGAGCTCGAGGGGGAGCCCGGCGTCGTCCTTGCGGACCCAGTCGGCGTTGTCCGTATCGACCAGGGCCTGGGCGTAGTAGGCCTTCAGGCGACTCGTTGCGAACTCCAGCCCGGCCTCGGCCACGAAGCGGGCACGCACCGAGAGGACGGTCGATCGCACAGCTCCCTGTTCGAGCGCCCCGAGCCGGGCGAAGGAGACGGCCAGGAGCACGAGGATGCCCAGGATGGCGATCGCTACGATCAGCGCTGCACTCCGCCGGCACGGGCTAGCGCGCGTCCAGCTCGTTGGCATTCGCATATCTCGGGATTCAACCAAGGGTATGATGGCCGGGCCGTGCAATCAAGACAGAATGACACGTTTCCGGACTTTCCCCCGCGGTACCGGACGATCCGCGTACTGGGCCGGGGCGGGATGGCGGTCGTCTACGAGGCCGTCGACGCCGAAACCGGCCGCTCGGTCGCGATCAAGGTCATCGAAGTCGATCAGGCGAACCAGCAGAAGCACCGGCGTCTCCTCCGGGAAGCCCGCGCCCTCTCCCGCCTCGAGCACCCGAACGTGGTGCGCCTCCTCGACGCCGGAGAGTCGGAGCAAGGCACGTACCTCGTCATGGAGCGGCTCGAGGGCGCCTCCCTCGAGGAGGCCCTCGTCGAGGGCGGGCGCGACCTGACGTTCTGGGTCCCGGTGCTCGCAGCGGTGGCCCGGGCCGTCCACCACGCTCACGAGTCCGGGATCCTCCACCGGGACCTCAAGCCGGCGAACGTGATCCTGTCCGCCGGCGACGTGCCCAAGGTCATCGATTTTGGCCTGGCCAGGATCGTCGATTCGGAGTCGGTCCTGACGTGGACCGGAGCCGTCCTGGGGACACCCTTCTACATGGCCCCGGAGCAGGTCCGGGGAGACACGGAGGCGGTCTCGCCTTGGACCGACGTCTACGCCCTCGGCGTGATGCTCTACGAGATCCTGTCGGGCTTCCGTCCCTTCTCCACCGCCACTCGCCGGAACGATCTCTTCACGAGGATTCAGGAGGAGGAACCCGTGCCGCCGAGCGCTCTCGCCCCCGGGGTTCCGGACGCCCTGGAGAAGGTCGCGCTCAAGGCCCTCAGGAAGCGGCCCTCCGAGCGACACGCGTCGGCGCTCGAGTTCGCGACAGAACTCGAGGCCTGGCTGGCCGGCGAGGGTCCCCGGGGGAGAGGCAGCGCGGATCGCTGTCGTGTCTCGAACCCTTGGATCCGGCGGCTGGCTCTCCTTGCGGTCGCGGGCGCGGCCGCGGGGCTCCTGGTATGGTTCCAGGACTCGCCGACTCCGGTCCCGAACGGGGAGGGTTCCCATCGTCTTCCCCTCTCGATCCACTGGGAGCTTTTGCCCGCGGCGGGAAAGGCGCCTTTCCCCGATCGCGAGAGGGGGAGGGTTCCGGACCCCTCGGGGGTCTGCTGGATCCGGCAAGGGCCGCAATCCGAGGGCGGGCGCCTCTCGCTCCACGTTCTCCTCGAGCCGCAAGGCGTCGCCGGCCCGGGCCGGTGGACCGAGGTCGAGCTCCCGGCCGGCGTGCTCCCCGGTGGGGTCGCCCGGGACCCGGACGGGACCTGCTACCTCCTCACCCGGGCCGGCGAGCTTCTGTCCTGGCCGATCGACCGCGAGGCCGCGCCCACGACTGAGCCGGTCGAGACCGGCGGGCGGTCGATCGGCGAGCCCGTCGCCCTCTCCTGGCAGGGGCGCGAGGAGGGCGGCGAGATCCTGGTCCTCGGGGCCGGCCCCGGGGGGCTTGACGTCTCGAGGATCGAGCCCTGTGCCGCGGGTCGCTGGGTCTTTCGCTCGCCGATCCTCCCGCCGCTCACCAGTCCGGCCATCGTCGCGGTGGCGAGCGACCCGGGTCCCAGGCGGATCTACGTGTGCACTCGAGGGCCCGGCGGCCCCGAAGGGGTCGGTCTGTGGGTTCTCGAGCCTGCCGCCACCGATCCGCGATGGACCTCCCTCGATCTCTCGGGATTGCCGGCAGGGCAAGAGATCCTCGACCTGGCCGCCGCCCGTGGCATTCTGGTCGCCGTCACCACGACACCGGGATCGGGCGACGTCCTCCTCCGGGCCGGGAGACCCCGAGGCCGGGAGCTCCCTCTCATCGAGCTCCCTCGCCTCGACCGGCCCCTCTCCGGCGGCCGCGCATGGATCGATTCCGGGAACGGGCTGCTCCTCTTCACGAGCAACGAGCCCCGGTCCCCGGTCCAGGTGTGGGCCCTGCGCCTGTCGGACCTCGACAGTCTCCTAGCCCGGACTATTCATGAGTGACGGGCTTGATCCAAAAAATCGGGCATCCGCCCACGTTTCCATCGCCAGAACAAGTCTGGCTCGGTCCCTCATGAATAATCCGGGCTGGTGCCGGCCGAGCGGAGTTAGAGACAGGCTGGAGACCGGAGGAAAAACAGGCGGCGCGCGCTCGACCGTTCCTGGAGCCTACAGGCTGAAGCCTGAAGTCTGAAGCCTGAAGCCTCAAGCCTCAAGCCTGAAGCCTCAAGCCTGGTTAGGGTCAGCCCGGGCGGTAACGGGCGTGGACCGCGCGGGCGGCCTCGCCCGACGGGCCGTCGAGAAGGCCGAGCTCCTCGAGAACGGCTTGGAAGGACCGGGGCTGGGGGAGATTGGCGTGGTAGTAGAGGGCGACGAAGAGCGGGTGGCGGGTGACCGACCGGAGCTGGAAGGCGAGGCGGCCCCACGTGGCGTCCTCGTCCTGCGGTTCGACGAGCCGCTCGGGGTAGCCGGTCATCCGAGTCATCCGGGCCCGGATGGCCTGGTTCATGGAGTCGATGGCGTCGTGGGTCGTCTCGTCGAGCCAGGCCTCCCGGATGAAGACGCTCTCAAGCAAGGGACCCGTCTCCTCGATGGGCTCGAGCGACCTGGTGCCCTTCTGCCGGACGATCTCCTCGACGCCCTCGTCCAGGACGCCGCTCTGGACGAGGTACTCGCCGAAGACCGCGTCGTTCTTGATCCGGTTGGTCGCCTGGTGGCGGCGGAGGACTTCCTCGTGCCGCGGGCCGTCGAGGATCCCGCGGCCGAGGTAGAGCTCGCCGGCCGGGACCCATTTCCCCGCCTCGAGCATCTCGTCCTCGAGGGCCTCGACCTCCTCGATCTCTTCCCGCGAGGCCCATCCTCGCCCGGCCACGATCTTGCCGTAGAGTTTCGTCGCCTTGAGCGGCATGCGTCCGCCTGTCGGCGCTACTCCCCCGGGCCGAGGATGCGCAGACCGAACCGCGGTCCGTCGATCCGCCCGGGGTCCCGGGGGAGGACCCGCCACTCCTCGACCGAGAGGTATCCGTCGACCTCGGCCGGGGGGAAAGCCACGGCGGCGGGCGCTTCGCGGGTGTGGACCGCGCGCAGCCAGACCGGATGCTCTCCCCCCCGGGCGTTCGAGACCTCGAGGAACCCGAGGCGGTCCGCGGAGCCGCCGGCCGCGTCGACCGCCCAGAACCAGCGACCCCCCGCGCTCTCGAAAAGGAAGGCCTGGACCGACTCCTCGACGAGCGCGACCCCGTCCGGGCGCCCGGCCGGGATCACTCCGTAGGCCTCGACGCGCTCCCCCTCTTCGAGGGGAACGGGGGCCTCCTCGACCGGACCGGCGGGGCTCGCCGGGCCGGACGCCGGCGGTCGGGTCAGGCGGTAGGCACCGACGATCGCTCCGCTGATCGCGGCCACGAGGACCCCGCCGCCAAGGGGCAAGAGCCAGAAGCGACGAGCCCCCCGGCGGCCCGGCCGGGCGGCGAGCGGCGCACGGGCCTCGCGGGTGGGGGCGGCGGGCGCCTCGGCGTCCGCCAACCCCTCGTCGGCTCGAAAGCGACGGAGCCGGGCCGAAGCGGCGTCCGGGCCCGCGGGCGCCGAGGCCCGCTTGTCGAGGTCGAGCAACTTCAGGCGCGGGGCGCGCCGGATCTTGCCGGCAACCTCGAGGCTCTCGACGGCGCCCGGCGTTTCGTACGCCACCACGGCGCTCCAGCACCGCGGGCAATGGACGTGATCGGCCCCCTCCAGGAGGTTGTAGTAGAGGGCGCAGCCGCCGCAGCGCCCGATCCGAACGCCCTGGCGCTCCAGGAGCTCGACGACCTGCAGGCGGGTCAGGTACCGCTCTTCGACGAGGATCTCCCCGATCTTCCGCTTCACCCCCCCGGCCGCCCGGCGCCGCTGCTCGCGAAGGACGCCGGCCACCATGCGCCGGGTGGCGAGGCCGAGCTCGATGGCGAGGCGCCCCAGGCGCACGCCCGGACGTTCCGGCGGCCCGGCCGGGGCCCGTTCGACGCGGACCTCCTCGTCGGCCCGGACCGGGAACTCCTCTTCGGGCCGCACCAGCGGGGCGCCGCAGTCGTTGCACGCGAGGTGGAGGCCCTCCTCGTGGCCCAGGACGTTGAACCGCTTGGCGCAGCTCGAGCAGGAGAGGACCCGCTTGCCCTGCCGGGCCAGGACGGCCTGCATCTGGTAGGGGGAGAGATACCCCCGGTCGATCAGGATCCGGCCGAGCCGCAGGTCCTCGCCTTCTCCCCGGCGCCGGTCGAGCTCGCTAAGGCCCTCGTGGACCTGCTCCACCTTGCAGTAGCCGGCTGCGACCGCGATCTCCCCGAAGAGAATCTCGGAGGCGCGGCGGCCGCGCTGGACGTCGACCTCCTCGCGGGTCTCCTCCTCGAGCGCCACGAGCTCGTGGAGCTCCTTCGCGTCGAGGTGGCCGAGATCGAGCAGGATCTCCCCGAGGCCCTTGGGCCTCGCGGCCATGCGCTGGATCTCGAGGCACATGGCGAGCTCGCCCGCGGTCAGAAACCCGCGGCGGACGGCGTTGGACCCCAGGGGATCGCGGTCGGGATCCGATCCGCGGGACGCCAGATCCTCGATCATCGGCGTCGATTGTATCGGCTGGCCCATCCTGCGGACAAGAAGCGCGGAAGGAGGTTCGGCTTGACTCTCCTGCCTTGGCTCTCCAGGTTGACCGCGTCGGCGTAGAAGCGGTGGCGCTCGAGCTCCGTCCTTGCTTGACGCTGGCGTAGGAAGCGACTAAATGACAAACCGCGACTCGGAGTCAACTTGTCTTTCGAACGCGCACTCGTCCTCGTACTCGAAGTCGTACTCGCTCTCGTACTCGTTGTCGTATTCGGATTCGAGGCTCGCAGTACGAGTCCGAGCCCGAGTGAGAGAACGAACACGAGGACGAGGACGAGTGCGAGTTCGGAGGGCGGACCGACTCCGAATCGTGGTCTCCTATCTAGGGGAACGCGACCGGGATCTCGATCCGGCACTCGCCCTCTGGATCGATCTCCATGGCAACGCGTGCGACCTCGAGGCGGCCGATCCCGACCGAGAGCTCGACGGGACCGGCGGGGAGGCCGAGGAGCTCGAAGGACCCCTCGTCGTCCGTGAGGGCGCCACAGGGGCCTGGCCCCTCGGACAGGGCATCCGTGGCGAGCCGGACGTGGAAGCCGCGCGCCGGCCGGCGGTCGGGGACGAGGACGACGCGGCCCACGAGCGCGTTCCCCGGGCCGAGAGCGAGAAGAACTTCGGTCGTCTCGCCTGCCGCGATCCGGATCTCCACGGGATCCGAAACGAGCTCCCGGGCACGCAAAGTGGCACTGTAGGTCCCCTCCGCGAGAGGGAACGACAGGGAGCCGGCCGGAACCCGAGCCGGGATGGCCGCCGCCCAGGAGCCATGCCGGAGCAGGAGCTCCATCTCTCCCCGGAACGCGTGGCCGTCCGGAGTCTCGATCCGGGCGTGGAGAGTTCCGGAGCGGGGCCCGAGCGCCTCCGGTCGAGGCGAGGCCCGGTCGAGGGCCGGAGGGGGTGGCTGCCGGAAGGATTCACGATGAGGGAGCATGAGAGGCCGAGACGGATCTCCATCCTCTGCGCGCTCTCTTGGCGAAGACGGTCCTGGCATGAGCGAAGGGGCGAGGGCCTGCGCGCGGGCCGGTGTTTCGCGGAGGCCGTCCTTCGCGGCGGGATCTGGAAGCGTCGTGCTCCGCTCGTCCGGGCCGATCGTTGCCACCATCGCGACGAAGCCGAGCAGGGCTGCTGCCGCGACCGCGACGAGGAGCGGACGCCTAGCCATCAAAGCGGTAGAGGCCCCAGGACGACCATCCGCCGGTTCCGCCCGGTCCGCGCCCGCGCACGCGCCAGGCGTACCAGGTGCGGTGCACCTGCGGCCAGTAGCGGAAGCTCGTCGCGACGGTGGTGTACGTGAAGTAGTACTTCCAGGCGCTTCCGGTCCAGTAGTAGATCCGGACCTCGTAGTCGGTCGTCTGACCGGCGGGAGTTTGCCATACGAGGTCGACAGCAGGTCCGGGGCGCGACTGCCAGTTCACTGGACCCACGAGGACTGGAGCGCCCGGGGGCGTGAGAGGCCCTGTGTGCCTGACGAGCGCCGACCCGGCCGGCCCGCCCGGCACGTCTGCCTGGACTCGCCAGTAGTAGTCTCCCGCCGACGGGAAGGCCGAGGCTGGGACCGTAAGGTTCGGTCCCCCGGGCCATGCTTGGTAGACGACGTTCGATCCCAGGCGAAGCGTGAAGTGATAGCGCGCAACGCCGTAGGAGGAGAGATCGTCCCAGGTGAAGGTCACGTCGCCCGAGTGCGTCGTCCCCCAGAGCGGCGTCCGGAGGATGAGCTCACTCGGGAGCGGCGGCGGCTGCTGCGGGGGCGGGTTGGATTCTGGGGCCCGATGGGTCGCGGCGCGGTGTTCGTTCCAGTAGAGGTCGCGCCAGAGGTCGTCCCCGCCGTACCCGGCGACGAAGGGCATCCCCGGGAAGAAGCCCGGAAACGCCGCGGAGGGTCTCGTCACCTGGATCGCCGGGAAGAAGCGACCGAGCGTCACGTCGCTCGCGTGGAGCCGGTAGGCCCCCGGGTTCTCCGCTCGGGCGAGGTAGACCTCCGCGACCGTGCTTGCCGGAGAGTAGCCGTTGTAGCAGATGAGGCCGTACCACCAGTTCTCCAGGATCTCGGGG
>JACQVV010000459.1 GCA_016209595.1 Planctomycetota bacterium | reverse complement strand
GGGAGGGAAGACCGGGCGCCGGCCGGGATCCCTCCGGGTCGGACGCCAGGAAGCGCCAGATGGAGTCGATCTCCGCACGTTCCGTGGGGCCGGGGGGCCGACCGTCGGGTCCGTCCTGGTTCCCCATCGTGGTTGCCACTTACTCGACGGAGTCCGAGACGGCAAGGATCCAGTGGCTCGCCCTGCGAATCGACGAGAAATGCTCGTCGAACGTGACCACGACCACTCCCTCGCGTACAGCGAGGGCCGCGATCCAGATGTCGTTGGTGGGAACTGGCGTCCCGGCTTTCCTCAGGTCGGCCACGAGGTCCGCGTAGTGCGAGGCCGCCTCGTCGTCCACCTCCAGGACGCGGACGATCGGGCGGCCGAGGAACTCTCGCAGTTCAGACTCGTTCTGTCGCGCCCGTGCGCCCAGCCGGAAGCCTGTTCGCAGCTCCCCCAGGACGATTGTCGGGACAGTGACGAGGCGAGACGTGGTTACGACCTCGACCGCCTCGCGATGGCCCCGCTTGAACTGACTGTAGGCCGAGGTGTCCAGGCAGATGCGGTTCACCGCCAGAGTTCCTCGTCTATCTGTTCGAACATGGATATCGCCCCCTCGAACTGGCGGAAGTCTTCCTCGTTCCAGGACCCGGCCAAGTCTCCCAAACCGTTGTCGAAGGCCGATCCCGGGGCGAGACCGAGGGCCCCGTGGAGAAGGTCGAGCACCGTCTGGTTCAAGGACTTCCGCCGCCGCTCCTTCTCCTCGGCGAGCGCTCGCGCCAGGTCTTCAGGCACATCTCGGATTGTGATCTGCTTCAACGTATGCCTCCATGAGATGCCTTATGCGCATTCATTCTATGAAATCAATTCGGGAAGTCAAAGCGCAACAGGCTGCCGTCTCCCACGATAGAATCGATCGGCGTGCCGCGCGCCAAGCCAGCGGTCCCTCCGCTCGATCCGTCCCGGTTCTCCAGGGTGCCATCATCCCGGGCCCCGCTCGCCGTGGGATTGCCGGCCCCCCCCGAGGGGCGTAAACTGCGTTCGCAATGGAAGCTAGTGAAACCCAGGCCGCCAGTCGAACAGAAGTCACCCCGGCCGATCCGGATCACCCTCGAGGGTGGCGTGCGTCTCGACGCGAGCCATCCACAGAACATCCTCGCGTTCCGCGATCCGGTGATGGTGCGGATGCCGGCAAGAAAGACGTTCTTCCAGATTCCACGGGTCGTGGCCGTGGAGATCCTGCAGAACGGCAGAGCCCGCCGGCCGGGATCTCCGCAGTAGGCGGGACGTGACGGGACAGGACGCCTCGACGGGCGGGCCGGACCGGGAGTTTCCGGTCACGAGCTGGACAGAGGTCCGGGCCGCGGCCGATCCCGGGAACCCGCGGAGCCGCGAGTTTCTTTCCCGCCTCTGCCAGCGCTACTGGCGGCCGATCTGCGAGTACTTCCGTTCCCTGGGCCGGCTGTCGCCGGACGAGGCGAAGGACCTGACCCAGGACTTCTTCGCCCGACTGCTCGAGAAGGAGCACCTGGCCCGAATGGATCCCGGCCGCGGGAGCTTCCGCGGGTTCCTCAAGCGTTCAATCCAGAACTATCTCCTGGATTGGCGGCGGCGCGAGGCGGCCCGGCGGCCCACCGGGGAGGCGCGACTGGTCCCTCTCGGAGCCTCCCCCGAGCTCGCGGGGGAGGACGAGGCCTCCGACGCATTCGACCGCGACTGGGCCCGGGCCCTCCTGGAGGCGGCTCTAGCGGAACTCGAAGCGAGACTGAAATCGAGTGGGCTCGCGCACTATCACGAGGTCTTCCGCCTTCATTCCCTTCATGAGGAAGGGGGCGAACGACCGAGCTATCGCCAGATCGCGCACCGGCTCGGCACGAGCGAGGCAGTCGTTAGAAAACGCCTCGCCCGGTGCCGGCGGGAGCTCCGCGAGATCGTCATGAAGTTGATCCAGGAGTACGCCGCAGACGCCGAGGAGGCGCGGGCGGAATTCGAGCGTTTCGCGGGACTCTGAGGAAGGCTTGAGACCTGAGGCTTGAGGCCCATAGCCCGTACCATCACGCGCATCCCTCAAGCCTCAGGCCTCTTTGCCCCTACTTGTCCCGGATCTTGACCTCGGTCTCCGGGAGCTCGAACTTGCCGGCATTCGGGTTCGGGTACTTGACCTGCCAGAGCTCGCCGTCCTTGCGGCGGTAGCGGCCGTCACCGACCTTGGGCGCGTTCGCGACCAGGCGTTCCCAGCAGCTTGCGCCCTGCCCCACATGGGACGCGGGATCGCAGAGGGCGTCCGCGCTGGGGTTGGCGCTCATGACGCAGGGAGGGCACGCGGGCATCCCCTGAGGGTCGTACTCGTCGGGGATCCCCATGAGCCAGTGCATCGACTCATGGAAGAACGTGTAGGCGAGCATCTGCCCCGCGATGTGAACCCCAGTCGACCCGGCTTCGCCGTAGACCCCCTGGCGGATCCGGTAGCTGTTCCAGGTCCCCTCCGCGATCATGAGGTGCCCCTGGCCCGGCGAACACTTGTCCTCGACCACGACGCTCCTCACGTAGAGCTGCTCCTGGCTCATGCGCCACGAGTACTTCGAGGCCTCGCGGACGCGGTTCCCGAAGGCGGCGAGCTGGTCGCGTGTCGCGTCGCCCGGGTACGTCGCCCAGAGGTCGAGCGCGATCACCTGCGTCTTGAAGTACCGTGCCTCGGGCGTCTGGCTCGGTTCCTTGATGACCCACTCGTCCTTCACCTTGACGTAGCCCAACGCCGAGCGGGCCCCTCGATGTTCGGGGTCGAGCTCGATCGTCTTCTCGTAGGCCTGTCGCGCGTACTCGATGAGCCCGCCTCGCCGGCACCACCCGGCAAGCTCGTACCAGGAGTTCGCCTTGTCGCCCGCCGCGGCGAGCTTCCGCTCGTACTGCTCGAAGAGATCCGGTCCCCTCTGCGCCCGCTGGACGAGCGCGGTCGGGATCCGCTGCTCGGAGAGATCCTCGTAGACTCGGATCACTACCGTCTGGGAGTCCGCCGACAGGACCTTTCCACGATACACCGTCCCGTCGCGCAGCCGGACCTCGTCGGCGGCAAGAGTCCCGGCAAGCGCCGTGGCAAGAACGGCGGCCGCGATCGTCGCAACAAAGGTCTTCATCCTGCGAACTCCTTCTCTTCGGTCCCCTGGGTAGACGCCGGCACTCCATCTACCCGTACGCACCAGGAAGAAAGGCGTTACCCCTCGGACCCGCCCCCCCGACGCGGGAAAGCGAGTAGAGTCTCCGGCGATGCAGGCCGACCTCGTCCTCCTCCACCCTCCGGCGTTCTTCGACTTCCGGGACCGCGAGGACATCCTCTTCCCCTACCTCTCGACGTCGGGGGACGTCCCGATCACGCCGCTCTACGAGTACTTCCCGCTCGGCTTCAAGACGCTCCAGCGCTACCTGGGCGAGCGGGGCCACTCGGTCCGGATCGTCAACCTCGCATCGACGATGCTCCGCTACCCGTCGCTCGACGTGACGGCGTTCCTGGGGAGTATCGAGGCGAAGGTCTTCGGAATCGATCTCCACTGGATGGTACACGTCCAGGGGGCGCTCGCCGTGGCTGCGCTGCTCTCGCGCCTCCATCCCGAGATCCCGGTCCTCTTCGGCGGGATCTCCGCGACCTACTACGCGGACGAGCTCCTTCGCTATCCGCAGGTCGACATGGTGCTCGCCGGGTATGACACGCACGAACCGGCCGCCATCTTGCTCGACGAGCTCTCTGGGGAGCGCCGGTTCGCCCGCGTCCCGAACCTCTGCTGGAAAGACCCGGAGAGCGGCGAGGTCCGCGCCAACCCTTTCGACCACAAGCCCTCCACGTTCGCCTGCGGGATCGACTGGTCGGTCCAGCCCGCGTCCGACCCGGCGAACAAGCTCCCGATCCTGGAGATCCTCTCCACGCAGAACGCCGGGTGCGCCTACAACTGCAACTGGTGCGGCGGGTCGCGCGAGGCGTTCCGCCGCGTGATGAAGCGCCAGAAGGCGATGGCGAGAAAACCCCGCGAGGAGGTCGCCTGGGAGTTCGGGACGATCCGCTCCCTCGCGGGCCGCGAGAAGTACCACTTCTACTCGGTCGGATCGTACAACGAGACGCCCGAGCGCCTCTCGGCGTTCCTGGATCTCGTCGGGGAGGCGGGCTTCCGGTCGGTGAGCTACGAGCAGTTCTTCCTCACGCCCGAGCCGTTGCTTCGCCGGATGGCCGCGGCCAACCCGCGGACGACGATCACCCTCTCCCCGGAGTCGCACGACCTCGGCGTGGCGAAGCTCGCGGGCCGCGGCGTCTACACGATGGAGGAGCTGGAGGAGTGGTGCGAGCGGGCCCTCGACCTGGGGATCTTCCAGATAGACGTCTGGTTCTTCATCGGGATGCAGGAGCAGACCCGGGAGTCGGCTCTCGCGACGGTGGACTACTGCGGGAAGCTCCTCCGGCGATTCCGTGGCCGGAACGTGAACCCGCTCGTCTGTCCGATGATCCCCTTCCTCGACCCCGCGAGCACCTTCTTCGAGGAGCCCGAGAAGTACGGCTACGAGGTCCACTTCCGCACGGTCGAGGAGCACCGGCGCGGGATGGAAAACCTCTCGCTCCTCGATCGCATCAACTACTCCACGCGCTGGCTCTCGCGTCGGAACCTCGTCGTCACCGGATACGAGGCCGTCTGCCGCCTCTTCGAGCAGAAGGGAGAGCACGGCGCGCTGCCCCGGGGCGTCGCCACGAACGCCGCCGCCAAGGGCCGGGAGTCGCTCGAGTTCCTGCTCGCCGTGGACGCCGCGAGCCGCCTCACCGACCCGCTCGCGAGAGCGAGGGAACTCGCTTCGCTCGGGCCAGAGATCCGCCGCCGGAACGGCGAGATCTTCGGCGGCGCGGTCTCGAATCAGGCCTTCCCGATCGACCGCCGGATCGGCGGGCGCTGGTTCGACGAGATCCCCGACATCGATGAACTTCAGCCGGCGCTCGCGCCCGCCGCCGGGCTCGTCCGGCCCTGACCAGCCTTCAGGCTTCGGCCTTCAGATGGCCGTTCGCCGAAGCCGCTAGCTGACGCCTCAAGCGTGCGGGTTGGCTGCGGCTACTCGCCCCGGCGGCGGAAGTAGGATTCGATCTCGGACTTCGCCGGACTGTCCGGCATGAGCTCGAGGTGCTTCTTGAAGTCGGCGATCGCTTCCCGGTGCAGGTTGAGACCGACCAGGGCCTGGCCCCGCTCGAAGTACGCTCTGGCGTGCGAGGGATCGAGGCCCAGAACCCGCGTCAGATCCGAGACCGCTCCCTGGAGATCGCCCGCGCGCTTCCTCAGGAGGCCTCGCAGCCACCATCCCTGCGCGTTCGCGGGAGCCAGGCTGATCGCCTCGTCGTAGTCGGCGGCCGCGCCCTCCGGATCGCCGCGCTCCTCTCGGATGCGGCCCCTCTCCAGGCGGGCCTGGACATCCGCCGGATCCGCCGCCACGGCCCGATCGAGGCCGTGGAGGGCGCCGGCCAGGTCGCCTCGAGTCCACAGGACGACCGCCTGCGTGCGGAGGGCTTCCGTGTCGTACGGATCGATATCGAGAGCTCGCCCGGCGTCCTCCAGGGCGCCCTCGAAGTCCTTCGCCACGAGTCTCACGCTCGCCCGGGTCGCGAGATATCGCGAAGACGCCGGGACGATCCGGAGGGCCCGGTTGACATCCGAGAGCGCCCGGGCGGTCTCGCCCCGGGCCACGAGAACTACCGCGCGTGCGTGGAAAGTCTCCGCGGAGTCCGGCGAGACTCGCAAGGACTCGTCCATGTCCGCGAGGGCGCCATCGAGGTCATTCGCCATGAGGCGTGTGTTGCCGCGCCGCCGCAGAAGGGTGGCGTCACCGGGGGCGTGCGCGAGCGCTCGCTCGAGGTCGGCGAGCGCCCCTTCGACATCGCCTCGATCCCGCCGCCTCAGCGCGCGCATGCCGAGCGCCCGGACGTGCGCCCCGTCGAGCGCGATCGCCCGGTCGTAGTCGGCCATCGCCTTCTCGTCCTCGCCCCGATAGTCGGAGACGATCGCCCGCCTGTAGAAATCGCCGGCAGTCCGCGGCTCCGCCTCGCTCCCGGGGTCCGGGAGGCGCTCTAGCCCACGCACGACTCGGGACCAGAAGTGCGAGTCCGCCCCGATCCGGTCCGACGCGTCGAGGAGGGCGGGGAGCGCCGAGGCCTCCCGCGTGTCGCAGAGGGCGCGACCGGCCTCGATGGCGAGGGTCTGATCCCAGAGGACGGAAAGCCACGCGGACAGAGGGGCGACCGACTCCGGGAGGCCGAGCCGGCCGAGGACGCGGCAGGCGAACACGGCGACGTCGCGCTCCGACTCGGTCCAGGTCGCCTGCTGGTCTTCCTGGCGGCCCTTCACGACGAGGGGGGCAAGCGCGCCGGCGAGGATCGAGACCGTCTGGATTTCGCGATAGCCCGCGGCTTCGAAGACGTGGTCCTCGATGTTCGCCCGGCCCGGACTCCGTCCGCGCCGAAAGTCTTCCGAGGCGACGTCGGCGAGAATCGCGCGGAGCCTCTCCGCCCGCCGGCGGAGAGTCTCGGTCTGGACGCGATCGACCTCCTCCAGGAGGGCTTCGACCTCCACGGCGCTCGCTCCGTGGTCGGCGAGGTCCCGGAACGACTGCCGGGCGAGGGTGTAGTCCTTCCCGGCGAGAGCGATGCGGCCGAGTTCCTCGCCCACCCGGCGGCGGAGCGCGCGGATTCTCGCGTCGTCGGGAAACTCGGCGAGGGCACGGCCGAGGGCGCTCACGGCGGCGAGGTGAACCTCCAGCGCGGTCTCGCGGCTGCGGCGAGCCTGGACTGCCTCCGCCGAGGCGGCGTCCTCCTCTACCGATGACCCGATCCCGTCCTCCTGGAACGCCGGGGCGGCGGCGAGGAGCTCCTCGGCTTCCCGGACGGCCGCCTCGGCCCGGGCGTCGCTGGCGGCACGGTCGCGCCATCCGACGTAGCCGGCCAGGAGAACGGCGGCGAGGACGGCCGCCACGGAGCCGCCCGCGAGGACGCGGTGGCGGGAGAGCCACTTCGCGGCGACCTGTGGGAGGGAGTACGACGCCGCCAGCAAAGTCCGCCCTTCCAGGAACGCCTCGAGGTCCTGGCGGAACGTCTCGACCGATTCATAGCGTTCCCCTGGATCGAACGCCATGGCCTTTCGAACGACCGCGTCGAGCTCGCGCGGGATGCCCCGGTGCGGCGTGCGCTCGGCGGGGCCTTCGATCTCGCCCCGGAGGATCTTCGTCAGGATCTCTTCCGCCGTGGCCCCGGAGACAGGGGGAAGAAGGGTCAGCAATTCGCACAGCGTGGCGCCCAGGGAATACACGTCGGATCGTTCGTCGACGTCCTCCGGCCGACCGTCCGCCTGCTCGGGAGGCATGTAGTAGAGCGTGCCGAGCACGTCGCCGCTCCGCGTCCCTTCTCGAGGGCCCCGCCCGGCCCCGGCCCTCGCGGCCAGTCCGTCGGACTCGACGGAAACACCTTCCCCGGGGCGATCGGGGAGTCCTCGCACTCGCGCGAGACCCCAGTCCATGACGAGGACCTCGCCGAACTCGCCGATCATCACGTTGGCCGGCTTGAGATCCCGGTGGACGACGCCCTTCGAGTGAGCGAAGGAGACCGCGTCGCAGACCTTCAGGAAGTCGGTGAGCCGGCGGGAAAGCGGGTAGGACTTCCAGTCGTCGGAACGAGTTCCCGATCGACTCCCGCGTCTGCGGCCACCGGCGGCCGCCCGGCCTTTCGCGAGAGCGCGGAGAAGGTCGGCCAGGCTCGTCCCGCGAACGAGCTTCATCGCGAAATAGACGCGGCCGTCGGGCGAGACCCCGAGCTCGTGGACGGGGACGATGTTCGGATGCTCGAGCTGGCCGGTGATCTGCGCCTCCTCGACGAGTCGCCCCAGGGCGTTTCCCGAGCGCGCCATGTCGGGGCGTACGACTTTGAGAGCGACCGTGCGGCGGAGGTCGGGGTCGAGGACCGAGAGGACGACCCCCATCCCCCCGGCCCCGAGCTGGACAGGCTGGCGGTATCGACCGATGGGCGGGTCCTCGCGGGTTCCTCCCTTCCCTCCCGGGGCCTCGGCGCAGAGGTCCACCGCGGGAACGCGAGTCGCGGCCCGCGCGAAGGCGGCGAGGAGGGTCTCCGCCGGCCCGGCCTGGGGGAGCCGGGCGTGATCGCGCACCTCCTGGAGGGCCCCGATGGCCGCCCGGAACCCCTCGATCCCCTGTCCGGAGTCGATCGAATCGGCTGCTCCGCCCGCCGCGGCGCGGGCGAGGACGAGGAGCGCCTCGGCGACGCTCCCGTCGAGTCCCAGTCGAGCGGCGAGGGTCTCGACGTCGCCCGGTGGCCGGGCGGCGAGGTCGGCCGGCGAATCGGCGGCGAGGAGGCCGAGCTCCCGCGCGATCGCGATCGCGACCTCGACCTCGGCAAGATCGAGCGGGCGGTTCTTCAACCCATCACATCCCGAAGAGCTCGCCCGCTTCGAGCCGGTAGTCCTCGTCCGTCGACACCTGGTCCTCGAGCTCTCGCCGCAACGCCTCCATGAACTCCTTCCGGATCCAGTGGAGGCCGTTCCTGACCTGGAAGACGGTGAGCCCGAATTCGAGGGCGAGATCGCCGTACGTTTGCCGCTCGCCCGCCTTCTTGTCGAGATCGTATCGGACGAGGAGATCCACGAGGATCTCCTTGCCGGCCGCGGCCGCCCGTGGGCGGAGTTCCTCGAGCACCGCGTCCAGGACGGCTCTCTTCCAGTCCTCGTCGAACTGGACGTTCGGGTCGGGGGCGAGGGCCTCCGGAACGGCGAGCCTTCCGCGCACGAGGTCGGGCCGATCGAGGGAGACGAGGGCCTGATCCGGCCGCCGTTTCTTCGCGCGCTCGGCGCGGCGCGCGTTGGCGAGGAAGTTCCGGAGGGCGGCGCAGATGAAGCTCCGGAAGCGCCCCTTTTCCGCGTCGACCCCCCGCAGCGCGTCCCGCTCGATGAGACTCGCGAAGAAGTCCTGGGTCAGGTCCTTGGCCTCCTCCGGGTTCTTCGCCCAGTTCCGCAGCACGAAGAGGTAGACGGGCCCCCAGTACTTGCGGAAGAGGCGGTCGAAGCCGTCCCGGAACGACGCCTCCCGGACATCCCGGCAGCGATGGATGAGGCCCCAACTCGTCTCCGGGAAAGGCCTCGGTCCCCCGAGGTAATCCGAGTGCCGCATGTCCACTCCCGGCCCTGTTTTACAGATCATAGCATCCTGGTCCACGGGGCGCCGGGTTCCGGGAGGGAAGCGTGTATCGAAGTCCGGAGGCCCGGCTCGCGAAAATCTGGACTTCCTGGAAAACGATCCTGGAAGAGCGGTTTTCTAGGGCGCCGAAGACGGCAACCATCATCCCTTTCCTGGAGGCGCCTCCGATGAAACGCTTGCTCCTCTTCGCCGCGGTCGTCCTTGTTTCCGTGCCATCGCCTTTCGCCAGGGGCCAGGGGGATCCCTCGTCCGAGCCGTTCGACCTCGAGATCAGCCCCAAGCTCCGTCCTCCGGCCGTCCCGCCGGTCTTCCAGGTCACGCGAGTCGACGCTTCCTGGGTGACCGTCGACGACTATCACCCGGAGCTTCGCCTCACCCTGGTCTTCAACAGGGTTCCATTCCTCCCTTCTCTCATGGCCGGGCTGCGGCTCCTGGGCTGGCCCGTGAACGAGCCTCGATGGGTGATACGCGCCGTCCGGAGCACGGACGACGTGACCATTCTCCAGCTCGGGTGCGGTCCGGACGAGTACGCCCGTCCCGTGGCGCACCACGCCTCCTTGCATCTGTCGGACATCGTGACCGCCCCCGGTGTCCCGAACCATCCGATCAAGGGCGGGAACCGGATCGCGTTCCGCTCCATTCGCGTCACGATTCCCGCCGCGCCGAGATCCCCCTTCCGCGTGACCGACTGGGATCACCACCTGTCCGCCGGGAGTTCCGTCCTCGAATGGACGTTCAACCGGCCCGCCTCGCGGGCGTCGCTCCACGAGGCCATCCGCGTCAACGGCCAGGCCATCCCCGGGTTGAGCATCGCCGCGCCCATCGCGCGGAACGGCGGGCATCTCTACCGGATGACGATTCCCGCTCTCGCGCCCGGCCGGAATCTCGTCAGTATCGAGGGGGCCGAGAGCGAGGGCTGGAACGAGGAGATGCGCCAGCGCACCAACCACCAGTTCACGGTCGACATCCCCGTCGCCGGCGGGGCGAGGCTCGAGGAGGACCGGCGCTCCTACGGCAGCGGCAGGTTCGGCGCGGACCTCTACAGCTATCTCCGGACGGACCGGAGAAGCCTCGAGCGCGGGAACAGGGTCGAGATGAGCGCGGAGGTCGGCCACCGGACGACGGGAAAGCTCTTCGGCGCCCGATTCCGCGCGCTGAGCGCCGTCGCGACCGCGCGCGCCACGTCGGTGGCGAACCCATCGAGCCTTTCGGGGCGGTTCGAGGCCTCGATCACGTTCGGCGAGGGCCGCCTGAGCTACACCTGGACGCCCGTCGACCATCCCATCCGGAGAAATCTGGCCTTCGATCGCAACCACTCGGAGACCATCTTCAGCGCCAGCACGACGATTCCGGTCGGACCGATCCCCGTCGCCCTGAGCACGGGTGCGAGCCTCGACCTCCGGATCCGCGGGCGCGTCGGCCTCCATCGCCAGGACCGGCCCGTCGTTGATTCCGGGCTCGAGGGGACCCTCTCGGTCTCCGCCTCGCTGCGCGGCTGGGGCCGCGCCCTCGTGGGGATCTCGTTCATGGGCGTGGAGGTCGGCGTAGGCGTCGAGGGGAACCTGACCCTCGCCCGCGCGGGCCTTGCGGGAACCCTGCTCGTGACCCTCCGCTCCATCGACTGCTTCGTGGACTTCGAATTCAGCTCGTCCCTGGAGCTCTCGCTCGTGGCGAGGGTCCACATTCCCCTTCCGTGGCCGTTCCCGGACATCCGGATCTCGAAGAGGGCGACGGTCGTCGATGTCGTGCTCGCCGAGGTCTCGATGCGTCTCTTCAGAATCCGGCAGTAGTCGAGCAGAAATCCAGGAGGAGGGGGGGCCTGACGCCCCCCCTCTCTCTCGCTTAACGCTAGTTGGGAGCAGGGGTTCCGGCCGCCCAGTGAACGGCCGTCGGTATTTTCTTGAAGGACGGAAACACCGATGCCGGAACCGTTCTTCCTTGGCATCGGAGCGCGTCGCCCGGCTCCCTTCCGAACGCACCCCTCAAGGAGAGCACCCATGGCAAGGACCGTTTCCCCGAAACCCACGACCGTCACGAACTCCCGGCGGACTCGCACGCGCGCGCTCCGGTGCCTCGGTCTCCTGGTCCTGGTCGCGATTGCCGTTTCGGGAATCGTCGGCCTGGGACACGATCGCGACGAACCCCCAGCCCTGCGGGATCGGGCCGGGGAGCGGGGGACCGGGGCGGCTTCCGCCACGCCCGGCGGCTCGATGGAGGATCTTGGCAGCGAGTGGCGCGATCCATCGACCGTCTCCGGGGCCAGAGAGTGGCGATATTCGCTCTCGGTGGGTCGTTCGTATCGCTATCCGTTCTCCTACTCGCAGGAAGTCAGGATCGAATCGTCTCCGGCCTTCTTCGCGGAGCTCGAATCCGCCGGAGCGCCCGCGCCTGCGCCCGAGTTTCAGGACGTGCGTCTGTCGATCCGTGGAGACCTTCGCGTCACCCCGTATGCCCAGGAGGGGGCGACCCTGCTCGTGGGCTTCGCCTTCGAGGCGGTCGACCTGGCCTACGTCGCCTCCGCGGAGGAGATTCCGGCGGAGGGATTCGAATCGGCCTCCCGCGCCCTCGAGATCGAGGCGCTCGCCGTCATGTCGCGCCAGGGAGACTTCTGGGGGCTCCGGTTCCCGCCGGGCACGACGCCCGAGGTGGCGAACCACATGAAGGCGATCCTCGCCGCCTTCCGGGTCCTCCTGCCACGAACTGCAGAGACCCGATGGACGGCGGAGGAGGAGGATCTGCTGGGCAAGTACACGGCGCACTACGGGGCGCGGAACTCCTCGGGGGACGAGACCGTCCGGATCACCCGCCGCAAGGAGTATGGACCGCTCGCCGCCCGGACTGCGGCGGGGATCGGCACGGAGGGACCGCTCGTCCAGCCGGCTCTCGAGGGCGAGGCGATCGCGACGCTCTCGACCACGCAAGGCCTCCTCGTCCTCATCGAGGGGGAAGAAACGATGAGAATCGAGGGCTCGAACCTGCCATCCATCATCGGCTCGAAGACGGCGTACTCGTTTCGTCTCGCCGGGATCGACGACCGACCCGCGGCCGGCGCGGCCTCGGCCGGCAAGCTCGACCTGTACCGGACGTTCCGCGACGCTCGCGGTTTCTCGGCCGAGGCGATCGACGAGATCGCGCGTCGTTCCGAGGAGGCTCGGGACGGGGATGCGGTCTCGGGTCGAACGCTCGAATCGTGGCTCGCCGCCGCCGGAGACTCTCCGGCGAATGACGGCGAGAGTCGCTTCGAGGATCTCGCGCGCATCCTGCAGAGCGACGACGCAGCCGCCCGGCGAGCCGTCACGCTCCTTGACGGACTCTCCCAGGACTCCGGCGTGGCCCTGGTCGAGGCGCTCGGCCGCGCGGGGACCCGAGCGGCGCAGGAGGCGCTCCTCGATATCGTCGAGTGCGGGTCGCTCGACTCGGCATACCGGGACGCCGCGGTCCTGGCCGCCGTGACGCTCGCGGCTCCGGGACGCGAAGTCGTGGAGAGGCTCCAGGCGATGGCCCGGGGCCGCTCGTCCGATCGCGATCCCATCGCCCTGAGGATCGCCGAGGGTCTGGGCATCGCCGCGAGCCATGCCGCGCGTCGCGGAGACTCCGTGGCGGAGGGCGACGTCGTCCGGTTTCTCGAGGAGGCACTCGAATCCGCCGGCTCCCCGGACTGGACGAGCGCGCTCCTCCTGGGTCTGGGCAACGCCGGGAGCACGCGCTCCTTCGACGCGGTCGCCCGGCGGACCGTCCATTCCGATGCGGGCGTCCGCGCCGCCGCAGCGATCGCGTTGCGGAAGATGGAGCGTTCGAGGGCGCTCCCGATCCTGGTCGAACTGGCGCTCCTCGACCCGGACGAGTCAGTCCGCAACGCGGCCGCCCGGGCGTTCGATGAACTCGAGTAGCCGTGTCGGCGATCCGGACGGATTCCCGGTGGTAGGATAAAGGCCCCAGCAGCGAGGGCTTCCGCGATGGCCAAGCCAACCCCCGAGTTCTTCTACGAGAAGCCGTTCCAGCTCGGTCCCGACGAAACCCGCTATCGCCGGCTCTCGACGGACCACGTCCGTGTGGCGCGCTTCGACGGCGAGGATGTGCTCGTCGTGGCGGCACCGGCCCTCGAGACGCTGGCCCGGGAGGCGCTCCGCGACGTGAACTTCCTCCTGCGACCGGCGCACCTGACGAAGCTCGCCGCGATCCTGGATGACCCCGAGGCCTCCGATAACGACCGCTACGTGGCGCGCACGCTCCTTCGCAACGCCGTCGTCTCGGCGGGCTTCGAGCTCCCCTACTGCCAGGACACCGGGACCGCCATCATCTTCGCCAAGAAGGGGCACAGGGTCCTGACGGACGGCGAGGACGCCCAGGCCCTCTCGCGCGGGATCTACGCGGCCTACGTCCGGGAGAACTTCCGCTACTCCCAGACCGTGCCGCTCACGATGTACGACGAGGAGAACTCCGGGACGAACCTCCCGGCGCAGATCGACATCCTCGCCGGTCACGGGATGGAATACGACTTCCTCTTCATGGCGAAGGGCGGCGGCTCGGCGAACAAGACCTTCCTCTACCAGGAGACGAAGGCCGTCCTCAACGCCAGGTCCCTCGAGGCGTTTCTCGTCGAGAAGATGAAGACTCTCGGAACCGCGGCCTGCCCTCCCTACCACCTGGCGGTCGCCGTCGGCGGGACCTCGGCGGAAGCGACGCTGAAGACCGTCAAGCTCGCCTCGGCCGGCTCGCTCGATGGCCTTCCGACCTCCGGTTCCCACGCCGGCCGAGCCTTCCGCGATCTCGACATGGAGGCCCGGCTCCTCACCGCCTCGCGGAGGATCGGCTTCGGCGCCCAGTTCGGAGGCAAGCACTTCTGCCACGACGTGCGGGTCGTGCGGCTCCCGCGCCACGGGGCCTCCTGCCCCATCGGGATCGGGGTTTCGTGCTCGGCCGACCGCAACGTGAAGGGGAAGATCGCGAGGGACGGCATCTTCCTGGAGGAACTCGAGCGGAATCCCGCCCGGTTCCTCCCCGCGACCGCCACCGCCGGCGAGGACGCCGGGGCCGTCCCGATCGATCTCGACCGCCCGATGAAGGAGATCCTCGCCGAGCTCTCGAAGTACCCCGTCAGCACCCGGCTTTCCCTCAAGGGGCGCATCATCGTCGCGCGCGACATCGCCCACGCGAAGCTCAAGGAGCGCCTCGACAGGGGCGAGGGGCTCCCGGCCTACTTCAAAAACCATCCCGTCTACTACGCCGGGCCCGCCAAGACGCCGCCCGGGATGCCCTCAGGCTCCTTCGGCCCCACGACCGCGGGCCGGATGGATTCCTACGTGGACCTCTTCCAGTCCCACGGCGGCTCTCTCGTCATGATCGCGAAGGGGAATCGCTCCCCCGCAGTCGCCGAGGCCTGCCAGAAGCACGGCGGCTTCTACCTGGGCTCGATCGGCGGCCCGGCGGCGCTCCTCGCCCAGGAGAACATCCGGAAGGTCGAGCTCGTCGAGTACCCCGAGCTCGGCATGGAGGCCATCTGGGCGATCGACGTCGTGAACTTCCCCGCGTTCATCATCGTCGACGACAAGAAGAACGACTTCTACCGTATGTCGTGAATCGCGGGCGAAGGCCGGTCGCGACCCAGGCGCGCCACGAACCCGGTTCAGTCCCGAGCGACAGGCCAGATCCGGGCCGTATTGTCCCAGGCCGCCGTCACGACCCGCTTCCCGTCGGGGCTGAAGGCGGCCGAGTAGACCAGGCTCTCGTGGCCGCGAAGGACAACCGGCTCCCCGCCCGCGACGGGCCAGATCCGGGCCGTGTTGTCGTAGGAGGTCGTCACAACGCGCGTCCCATCGGGGCTGAAGGCGGCCGACGTGACCGCGTCCTCGTGGCCGCGGAGGACGACCGGCTCGCCGCCCGTGGCCTGCCACATCCGGGCCGTACTGTCCCAGGACGCCGTCACGACGCGGGTTCCGTCGGGGCTGAAGACGGCCGAGAAGACAGGCCAGTCGTGGCCGCGAAGGACGACCGGCTCGCCGCCCGCGAGCGGCCAGATCCGGGCCGTGTTGTCGAAGGACGCCGTCACGACCCGGGTCCCGTCGGGGCTGAACGCGGCCGACCTGAGCAGGGCCTCGTGGCCAGCCAGGACGACCGGCTCGCCGCCCGCGACAGGCCAGATCCGGGCCGTGTTGTCGTCGGACGCTGTCACGACCCGAGTCCCGTCGGGGCTGAAGGCGGCCGAAGAGACCCTGTCCTCGTGCCCGCGGAGGACGACCGGCTCCCCTCCCGCGGCCGGCCAGATTCGGGCCGTCTTGTCGTCGGACGCCGTCACGACCCGCGTCCCGTCGGGGCTGAAGGCGGCCGAGTAGACCCTGTTCTCGTGGCCGCGGAGGATGACGGGCTCGGGGCTCTTCGGGTCTTCCTGGCCGTACGCGGAGACCACGACGGCTGCCGCGAGTGCGTTCCAGATCAGTGCGCGCTTCTTCATCTCTCTATCTCCTGTCTCGTTTACAGAGGAGTCAAGTTTCGCATGAACTTGGACCTCGACTGGTTCTTTCGCGACCAAGTCCAGGTCCAGGTCCAAGTCCAAGTCCAGGTCCAGGTCCAGGTCGAAGAACAACAGCGCCGCCGGTGCCGGCGGGAAACGGCCTCTCTCCTACTTGTCCACGTTCTCCTCCCGGATCTCGTAGG
>JACQVV010000458.1 GCA_016209595.1 Planctomycetota bacterium | reverse complement strand
GCGCCGAGATCTCGGGCGCCGAGCGCGCGCGGCAGCGCGTCGAGGACATCACCCGCGAGCCCGAGGTGGGGGAGCTCTACCACGGCAAGGTCACCTCGATCAAACCGTTCGGCTGCTTCGTCGAGATCATCCCGGGACAGGAGGGACTCGTCCACGTGAGCGAGCTCTCCTCGGGCTACGTCGCGAGCGTCCGCGACGTGGTCCGCGAGGGAGACATGGTTTGGGTGAAGGTGCTCGCGGTCGACGACAACGACCGGGTACGCCTTTCCAAGAAGGCCGCCGACGAGGAGCGGGAGGGCCGCGAGGCGGCCCCGGCGGGAAGCGCGCGGGGGTAGTTCTCTCCGCAAGCGCGGGCGGGCTCAGTTTCCAACCAGAGCCCGCCCGCGCGACGGTCACTAGCTCCCGTCCCGCGAGACGATCACTTCGATGTCGCCCGCCTGAGAGAGGTACTGGAAACCGTTCGGGTACGAGAGTGCCCGGAAGGCGAACGGGACGAGCAGCCCTTCGACGTTGTCCCACTGCCAGCCGTGCAGGATCCAGTCGAACGATCCGGCGCGGGCTCTCGGCACGACGCCCCGGCTCCACTTTCTCCGCAGCGCGAAGAGCTCGACGCCCCCGACCGGGCCTACGCAGTGGAGCTCGTGGATCGCCAGGGACTCCGCGCGCCCGTCCGCGAGGTTCCGGATCGCGCGGCGCAGGACCTCGATCTCCGCCGGTTCCCCTCCCCACAGGAGAAGCAGGGGCCTCCCGGAATCGCCGTCCGCGATGTACTCGAGCGCGATCGTCACGGAGACATGCTGAATCCGTGGATGACTTGCGACGTTCGCCCGGGTGTTCTCTCTACCGCTTCCACTCGACCCGGGCGGGCCAGAGGCCGAGACCGACCTCCAGGATGAGCACCTGGCCGCGGAAGGCCGGGGAGCTCTCGACCACGAGGGGGAGGAAGGCGCGCAGGCGGCCGCCTTCCTCCAGGCCGATCCAGTACGTCCCCGGATCGAGGACGGCGTGCCGCAGTGGCGTTTTCCCGAGAAGACGCGCTTCGGGGAGGTCGATCCGGCGAGCGCGAACGAGGGCGCCGGGCGGATCGCTCCGGACGGAGAGGAGCGCGTCTCCCGCGAACCAGCGGAGATACGGAGTCAGAGGTCGAGGGTCGTCGGCGTAGCCCCTGAGACGCTCTTCCGCCTCCTCGAAGCGTTCGGCTTCGATAAGTGCGCCGATTCCAGCCGCGCTCGAGTGCTCCGTGGTCGGGGGATCCGCGCCGTTCCCCGCTTCCCGCCGGCCTCCGTCAAAGAGATAGAGCCCCCAGCCGCCCGCCCCGAAGATCGCGGCGGCAGCCGCGGCTGCCGCGACGCTCCACCTGCCGCGGAAGAGCAGCTGCATGGCCTGCGGCGCCGGGGGGGCGAGGGGCCGGCGGGCAGGGGCAGGGCTCGGAGCCGCGCACGGCTTCCCATCTTCCAGCCCTGCGGTGACCTCCTCGAGTCCGTCGTCTTGCGCGGGACGCGCTCCTGCATCCCCCGGCGCGGGGGCCGTCGTCCCGGGAACGGGAGCCGTGGTCTTCCCTCCCCCTCCGATGAGCTTCCGGAGTTCCTCCGCCATCTCGTTGGCCGACTGGAACCTGTCTCCCGGCGCTCTCTGGAGCGCCCGGAGGCAGAGGGTCTCGATCTGGGGCCGGATGTCGGAAAGGTGGTGGCGGAGCGGAGTGACCGGGGACTCCAGGATGTTCCGGTAGACTTCTGGCACGGTGCTGCCGGTGAAGGGCAGCCGGCTCGTCAGCATCTCGTAGAGGATGACACCGAGCGAGTAGATGTCGGTCCGAGTGTCGATCCGGCTGTCCTCGCCAAGGACCTGCTCGGGCGCCATGTAGAAGGGCGTGCCGGCGGCGCCCGCGGTCCGGGCCTCGCCGGCGCCGTCGTCGAGGTGGACGGCGAGCCCGAAGTCGGAGATGCGCGGAAGTCCTTCCTCGTCAATCAGGATGTTCGACGGCTTGAGGTCGCGGTGCACGACCCCACGACCGTGGGCGTAGCCGATCGCGCGCGCGAGGCCCTCGATCAGGCGGAGAATCTGGTCCTCGCCGTAGGCCTCCGTGCGCAGGGCGTCAGCGAGCGAGCGCCCCTGTACGAGATCCATCGCGTAGTAGTAGATTCCGCCCTCGTTCCCCCAGTCATGGATGGCCACGATGTTGGGGTGGTCGATCCGGGAGACGAGCCGCGCCTCGCTCTCGAAGCGTTCGATCTGCTCTTCGGCCGGCTTCTTCCCCGAGATGCGTAGGACCTTCACCGCGAAGAGCTGCCCCCCGGTCAGACGGCGCGCCCGGTAGACGACACCCATGCCTCCACGCCCGAGCTCGTCGAGGATTTCGTACTTTCCGAGAACCTTGCGGCCCTCGGCGTCCACGGGGAAGAGGACCTGCGCGGATTCGGCCGGGCGCCCCTCCCCGTCTTCCCCTTCGAGCTGCGTGTCCACGGAGACGGAGTCCACGCGAGAGGGCACCCGCAGGAGCCCCTTGCACCTCTTGCAGTAAAACTCGCGGTCCTCCTGGTAGCCGACGACGGTGTGCGATGTCCCGCAGCGGTTGCAGATCAGGAACCCCCGGCCCTGGATCCGCAAGACCTCCATGAACTGCTGGATCGTGAGCTTCCGTTTCTGGACGAGGAGCTGGCCGAGAGGAATCTGCTTCCCATTCTTCCCCTCCCGCGCCTGCTCCTCGAGGCAGAGATCGATGTCGGTCTGCATGCAGAAGCCGAGTTCGAGCGCGATCTGGCCGAACAGGGAAAGCTTCGCCGAGCCGGGACGCTTCTGGCGCTTCAGGACCTCCGTCTTCGGCCGCTGGAGGGCGAGAACCCGCGTCAGCGTCGGGAAGTCGATGTAGCCCCGTTCGAGGAGGATCTGGGCGAGCGGCTTGGGATCGGCCTGGCCCTTCTGCATGGCGAGGGCCTCGTCGACCTGATCCTGCTCCACGTACCCTTCGCGCAGGGCGATCGTGGCGAAGTCCTGGTCCTTCTCGGTGGCCATCGCGCTCTCGACCGGGAGAATCCTCCCCAGAGTATACCAGGAGTGCCGACCAGGCCCCCCGGCTCTCGGCGCTCTCCAGGGCGACGGACAAAGTCGTAGGCCGGGGGCTTGTCCCCCGCCGAAGCCCGGGGCATGGCCGAAGACGGCGGGGGACAAGCCCCCGCCCTACAGGTTATCGGGCGACTTCGCCGGGACCCTGCGGTGCTCCCGCTAGCTCTTCCCGAGCTCTCGGGCCAGGGCCTCGAGGAAGGGAGCGAACTTCTCCCTGTTTCGTTCGTCCAGCGCCACCAGGTTCTCGTGGGCCTTCTTGATGAGGCGGATGCGGGCGTCGGGGTCGAACCGCTCCTCGCCCAGCCGCTCCAGGTGGACCCCCTCGGGGAACTGCACCGGCGCCTCCGCGACCTGGATGATGCGGACGAGGCCCAGCTCGTTCAGGAGCTTCCGGTTGTGCGGATTCGCGTTGACCACGACCACGGAGCACGCGGCGCCCGAGTCTCCGCTCGTCTTCGGGTAGAGATGGATCCCGAGGAGCACTCCCATGAACGTGCTGTCGATTCCCTGGCAGCCGGCGAGGTCGACGTAGAAACGGCGGTAGGACCGCTCCAACATCTCGTCGACGAAGTCCTTGAACAGATGCGAGTTGTTGAAGTTGGCGAGGCCAACAACTCGGATGTAGACCGTCTTCTCCCAGGTGGCGACTTCAAAGTAGCCGCGGAGCTTCCCCATGCGTACCTACTGCCCGGTGCCCTCCTCCCCGTGCCGGGTCTTCACGCGACGCCCCTCTTCGATCGCGAGTCGGTTCTGCTCCTGCACGCGGGCATAGAGGCGGCGAAGGTAGATGTGGTCGGGATTCAGCACGACCGCGCGCTGGAGCTCGATCTCGGCCGCTTCCAAGAAGGCTGGACCTTTCTTGTAGTAGTAGACGAGAGCGACGTCCTTCTGCACCTGTGCGGCGTACGCGTGAGGGAGCGGGTAGAGGAGGGCATCCTTGAACTCCCGCAGGCAGTCGTCCCATCGACGCTGGCGGAAGTGCTCCATCCCGCGTGTGATGTGGATGAGGATCCGTTCGTTGAGGACGCCGGCGTCGTTCTGCTGCACGGCCACGACGTCGATCCAGACCATCTCCTGGAAGTAGTCGTGGATATAGGCCGTCACCAGGACCGGTTCGAATCGCGTGAGCTTGTTGAGCGTCTTGATCTCCGGGTGCGACTTGTCCATGAACAAGAACGGGAAGGGGTCGACGAACTCCTCCTGCTTGTACAGGAGCTGTTCCTCTCCCCACCCCGAGAAGTTGACGTAGCGCTCCGGGACGAATCGGGTGAAGACGGGGTTATACACGTCGCCGTAGGCGTTGAAGCGGAGCTCGAACTGGACGACCTGCTCGAGATAGGCCCGGGGATTCGCACGGATGTCTGAGAGCTCGACTCGGCTCGGCGGACCGAAGCGATCGAGGAAATCGGCGTACGCGACTCCGGAAAATGCGACGACGGTAGCCGCGATGAGAGCGGCCCGAACGGCAAGACGGATCATCGACGAAGCCTCCCGAGAAGCAAGTCCACTGGCGAAGGGATCGCCCCCTCGCGCCCTCCTCCCGTTTGAGTGTAGATCATCCCCCCGTCAAGTCAAGCGTGCCGGGTAGAGCTACAGGGTCTCATCAAAGTCGGCTTGCTCGGACTCGTACCCGTAGTCGTTATCGTGGTTGTACTCGTAAGTCGTTGACGTTGTCGGTCGAGGTAACTCCCGGTTTCGATCACGAGGACGAGTCCGAGACCGACTACGAGTCCGAGTGGGGATGACCCCGTAGGTCGCGGTTCACGTGTTGGAGAGCTTTGACGTGACCCTGGGCTAGGAGCCGGAACCCGATGGCGCGCAGCACCCTCTTGGAGGGTCAAACTCTGGAGGTGGGAGGAGAGAGACGTCGCGCGGGGAAGCGAGGACTACTCGACGTCGCCCAAGAGGATCTCCTGGAGCATCCTCTCAAGGGCCTGGAACAGCTTCTCGTCGGTGTCGTACTCGCCGTTGGCGATGAGGGCCTTGACCTCGTCCACCCTCGCCTGGCGGACCCCGGGGACCTGCGACAGGCTGGAGAGGAACCGCGCCACGGTCGAGAACTCCACGGCGTCCTGACTCCTGGCGGCCCCCCCACCGGAGGAGGCGCGGCTAGCGGCATCCGCTCGCGTCTTCCCCTTGCTGGCGACAGGGTCCGGCCTTGGTGGCTTGCCTGGACCCTGGATTTCCATAACGCCCTCTGCCGTAGCCGCTTGCGTTCTCGACTTCCAGTCCGGCGCACCTCGCCGACCCGGAAGCTGCTATCCGACATCTTACTTATCGGCCCGCAGCGCCAGGAACTTGAGGGGGCCGCTGCGAATTCTCTGCAAGAGTCCATCCCCGAACCCGGACCGAGTTTCCCTGAGTGCTGCGACGGGAGCCCGGCGAAGCGCCGGGCCCGGTCCGGATTCGAGATAAGGGGCTGTGAGGAAACAAATGCGTCAACACCGAGGCCGAGCGAGGCGCCGCCAGGCGAGGCGCGACGACGAAACAACCTAACGGAGTCGGTTGTTGAGGATGCACAACGCAGTCTGGCGGCGCAGCATCCGGCCGAATGTAGCCGTTATTCCCTCACAGCCCCTAAGCTCCTACGCGGCCGTCGCTTCCTTCGCGACGGGCCTTTGCACGCCCCTGCGGTAGCGGGAGCGAAGGAGCGGCTGGGCCAGGGAGAGGCAGCCGACGTAGAGGAACCCGAACTGGAAGAGGATCAGGAAGAAGATTGACAGATAGCGCTCCAGCACGATGGCGTTGTAAACCGCGACCGAGAGGTAGAGCCCGAAGGCGATCTCGAGGACCGGAAGCAGGTTGGGCAGGCCGTCGTAGCGCTTGTGGAGCCAGCGGTCGGTGCGGCCCCGGACACCGTACTTCGGCGTGCGCACGAACTCGCCGCCCCGTCCGAAGAGGCCCTCGAAGATCGCGCGCGTGTTCGAGAGAGCGATCCCGATCCCGATCGAGATCACGAACGGGAGGTAGATGATCCGTGACGGCCAGTTGGCGTCCGACTCTTTCTGGCTGACGAAGTAGAAACTCCAGACGGAGGTCGTGGCCGCGAGGAAGATGGGGAGATCGATGTAGAGCCAGGCGTAATCCTCCTCTTTCCATTCCGTCGAGATCATCGGAAGCATGAGCATCATGAGGAGGACGACGCAAGGGTAGGCGTACACCATCAGGAGCTGGAAGCATGCCTCGACCTTCTGTTCGAAGGTCGCCGCCTTGGAGTGGACGATCGTCCCGAGGAGCTTCCGGCCGACCTGGCAGTGACCGGTCACCCATCGCCGCTGCTGGCTCTTGAAAGCGTTCATGTCGACCGGGAGCTCCGCGGGGCAGACGAGGTCCCGAAGGAAGACGAACCGGTAGCCCGCGAGCTGCGCCCGGAAGGAGAGGTCGAGGTCCTCCGTGAGCGTGTCCCCATCCCAGCCGCCGGCGTCCTCGATCGCCTGACGCCGCCATATCCCGGCCGTACCGTTGAAGTTGAAGAAACGACCAGCCCGGTTTCTCGCGGTCTGTTCGACCACGAAGTGTCCGTCGAGGAGGATCGACTGGATCTGCGTGAGGAAAGAGTAGCCGCGGTTGATGTGGCCCCACCGTGATTGCACGACGCCGACCTTCGGGTCGGTGAAGTAGTGGATCATCCGGTCCAGGATGTCCTCGGGCGGGACGAAATCCGCATCGAAGATCGCCACGAACTCGCCGCGAGCGCTCTCGAGACCCCGCTTGAGCGCACCCGCCTTGTAGCCCGTCCGGTCGTCTCGGTGGTAGAGCTCGATGTCGAATCCCCGGTTCTGATACTCCAGGACCTTCCGGCGGCAGATTTCGGTCGTCTCGTCGGTCGAGTCGTCGAGGACCTGGATCTCCATCCGCTCCTTCGGATACCGCATGCGGCAAACGTGTTCGATCGCCCGTTCCGCGACGTAGAGCTCGTTGTAGAACGGGAGCTGGATGGTGACGAGGGGAAGCTCCTTGAAGTGGCTCGCGGGCTGCGGCGATTCCTTGCGATGCCGGAAATACAGATACAGCATCATGTAGCGATGCAGGCCGCACAGCGAGAGCAGCCCGATGATGATGAAGTAGACTGTCAGGCTGATCGTCTGGAACGACATCGTCGGTGGTTCCTGAAGGCCTCTTTTCCCTCTCTCCAGCCACCCGGCGGACACCCGCCGGACGGTCCTGCCTGGGGTTGAATGTTGGACGGGGGCGCGGATATTACACGAGGAGGATCCCCGCAGGCCACGCCGAGCTCGTCCGGGCGCGCACCAAGATCACCAAGTGCATGGATTCGCATGCCGGCCATGTCCAACCTCACCAGCGACTACGACTACGAGCTTCCGCCCGACCGGATCGCGCAGCGGCCCGCGCCCGAACGGGACGCTTCGCGGCTCCTCGTCCTGCCGCGCCGGGACGGGGAGATCTCGCACCGCGTCTTCCGCGATCTCCCGGAGGTCCTTTTGCCCGGCGACCTACTCGTCGCCAACGACGCGGCGGTCGTCCCCGCGCGCCTCCTCGGGCGCCGGGCCTCGGGCGGGAAAGTCGCGCTCCTCGTGGTCCGCTCGCTCCCATCGGGTCGCGCGGAGGTCCTGCTCCGCTCCGGGCGCCGCCCGAAACTGGGTGAGGAACTCGCCCTGGAGAGCGGATCGGAGGGCCCGGTCCCCGCCCGCGTGGACAGGGACCTGGGCGATGGTCGCTGGGTGCTTGCCTTGGGCGGCGGATGGACCCTGGATCGAATGCTCGCCGACCGCGGGCGAGCCCCGCTCCCTCCCTACATCCACCGGCCCGACCAGCCCGAGGCCCCCGACCCCCTTCGCGCCGAGGATCTCTCCCGCTACCAGACGGTCTACGCGCGGGTTCCTGGCGCCATCGCGGCTCCCACGGCGGGGCTCCATTTCACGGCCGCCGTCCTGTCGCGCCTGGCAGCGAAATCGATCGAGGTCGCTTTCCTCACCCTCCAGGTTGGGGAGGGGACCTTCCGCCCGATTACGGCCGAGAGGATCGACCGGCACGACGTGCTCCCCGAGGAATACGAGATCCCGGAATCCACGGCACGCGCGGCGACCCGAGCGCTCGCCGAGGGCCGGCGCATCATCGCCGTGGGGACGACCGCCTGTCGCGCGCTCGAGACGGCGACCGAGGGGGGCGCGGTCCGCGCCGGGCGGGGGCTCACTCGCCTCTTCATCCGGGAGCCCCACGAGTTTCGCGCCGCCCGCGGCCTCCTCACGAACTTCCACCTCCCCCGGTCCTCCCTCCTCGTGCTCGTGGCGGCGTTCGCCGGGCGCGAGCGGGTGCTCTCGGCCTACCGAGAAGCCGTGCGGGAGGGGTATCGCTTCTACAGCTACGGCGACGCGATGCTGATC
>JACQVV010000473.1 GCA_016209595.1 Planctomycetota bacterium | reverse complement strand
CCGCGGCACGGCGAGCGCGTCGGAGATCCTGGCCGGCGCGCTCCAGGATCACCGGCGGGCCGTGGTGGTCGGATCGCGGAGCTGGGGCAAGGGCTCGGTCCAGTCGATCTTCGAGCTCGACGGAGGGAAGCGGGGCCTCAAACTCACCACCTCGCGCTACTACACCCCCTCCGGGCGGAGCATACACCGCACGGCCGGCGGAGAGGGGGGCCTGGTGCCGGACGTCGTCGTGGATCTCACGCCGAAGGAGGCCCGGGAGATGGTCGAGCACCAGCGGAAGGAGTACCGGGACCGCTCCCACGGAGAGGACGGTCCACCGCAGCACATCGATCGGCAGCTCGCGAAGGCCATCGCTTGCCTCAAGGGGGAACAGGTCCACCGCGATCTCCCCGTGACCGAGGGCGAAGAGAAGAAGTGAGAGTCCTCGGCCTGGAGTCCTCCTGCGACGAGACGGCGGCCGCGGTCGTCGAGAGCGGCCGGATTCTCTCCTCCGTGGTCGCGAGCCAGGTCGATCTGCACGCGCGCTTCGGCGGCGTGGTCCCCGAGATCGCGAGCCGCGCCCACGTGGAACGGGTCACGTCGGTCGTGCGCGCGGCGCTCGCGGACGCGGGCGCGGGACTCGCCGACATGGACGGGATCGCCGTCACGACCGGGCCGGGACTCATCGGGGCGCTCCTCGTCGGGATCTCCGCCGCCAAGGCGCTCGCCTGGGCGAGCGGCCTGCCCCTCGTGGGCGTGAACCACATCGAGGCGCACGTCCACTCGGTCCGCATGGAGCACCCGGACGTCCCCGATCCCCACGTGGTGCTCGTGGCCTCCGGCGGTCACACGCGGCTCTTCCGGGCCGATGGGCCCGCACGGACGGAACTTCTCGGTTCCACCACGGACGACGCGGCCGGGGAGGCCTTCGACAAGGTCTCCGCGATCCTGGGCCTCGGCTATCCCGGCGGCCCGGCCATCGAGCGTGCCGCCGAGGGAGGGAACTCCCGCGCCTTCGACTTCCCGCGGACGCTTCTCGGCGCGGGCTCGCTCGACATGAGTTTCAGCGGGGTGAAGACTGCCGTCCTCTACGCCGCCCTGGGGCAGGACGTCAAGAAGGGCGCCGGGTCCGTGAGGCCTGGGGTGAACGTCGCGGACGTCGCGGCGAGCTTCCAAGAGGCGGTTGTGGACGTCCTCGTGGAGAAGACGATGCGTGCCGCACGGCGTGCCGGTGCCCGGGCCGTGGGCATCGCGGGCGGGGTCGCCTCGAACCACCGGCTCCGCAAACGGCTCGAGGAGGCGGCCCGCGCGGCGGATCTCGCCGCGTGCTGGCCGCCTCCCGCCCTGTGCACCGACAACGCCGCGATGATCGCGGGGCTGGGGGCGCTCCGGCTCGCAGCCGGGGCCTCGGACGGTCTGGCGATCGACGCGGCGGCGTGAACGGGACCTCAATGGACGAAGCGCGGCTCGCCCGGCTCCTGGAGGAGGTGGCCCGCGGCCAGACGAGCGTCGCGGTGGCGGCGAGCGCCGTCCGGAACCTCCTCGACGCCCCTCTCGGCTGGGCGACCGTGGATCGGAGCCGGGCGCTCCGCTGTGGAAACCCCGAGGTGATCTTCTGCCCCGGGAAAACCCCCGAGCAGGTCGCGCAGATCGCGACTCGGATCGTGGAGGGCTCGCGAACCGTCCTCGCCACGCGGGCCGACCGGTCGCACTGGGAAGCGCTTGTGCGCGAGTTCCCGGACGCCGTCCACCACGAGGTCGCCCGCGCGGTCGAAGTGGACCGTCGGGAACCCGTCGAGAGAGGAGCCCGGGCGGGGCTCGTGGCGGTGCTCGCCGCCGGGACGGCCGATATCCCGGTGGCGGAGGAAGCCAGGATCACGGCCCGCTGGGCCGGGGCCGCCGTGGAGACCGCCTACGACGTCGGAGTCGCCGGGCTCCAGCGCCTCCTCGACCGGCGGGAACTCCTGGAGCGGGCCGGCGCCGTGGTCGTTGCCGCGGGGATGGACGCCGCGCTCCCTTCGGTCGTGGGAGGGCTCGTCCGGGTCCCGGTCGTGGCCGTGCCCACGTCGGTCGGCTATGGAGCCTCCTTCGGTGGCCTCGCGGCCCTGCTCGCGCTGCTCACGAGCTGCGCGCCCGGGGTCGTCGCCGTCAACATCGACAACGGATTCGGCGCCGGCTATGCCGCCGCCCTCATCGTGAGGGGGAGGGGGCAGTTCCCCTCCCCCTGAAAGGTGGAGTTTTCTTGACGACTCAACCAATCGGCCGCATCGAAGAGCTCCCCATCGAGGAGGAGGTCAAGGAGTCCTATCTCACCTACGCGATGAGCGTCATCGTCAGCCGCGCGTTGCCGGACGCGCGGGACGGCCTCAAGCCCTCGCAACGCCGCATCCTGATCGCGATGAACGACCTCAACCTCGGCCCCACGGCGAAGCACCGGAAGTCTGCGAAGGTCTGCGGCGACACGTCCGGCAACTACCATCCGCATGGCGAGGGCGTCGTCTACCCGACGCTGGTCCGACTGGCGCAGCCCTGGAACATGCGATACCCGCTGGTCGACGGCCAGGGAAACATCGGCTCGATCGACGGCGACCCACCGGCGGCGATGCGCTACACCGAGAGTCGGATGGCCCGCCCGGCGATGGACCTCCTCGCGGACATCGACCTCGACACGGTTGACATGACCCGGAACTACGACGATCAACGGGACGAACCTCTGGTCCTTCCGGGCAAGTTCCCCAACCTCCTCGCCAACGGCTCCTCCGGGATCGCGGTCGGGATGGCGACCTCGATCCCTCCCCACAACATCGCGGAGCTTGCCGACGCCATGATCCGGGTCATCGATGACCCCGACGTGGGGCTGGACGAGCTCCTCGAGATCATCCCTGGCCCCGACTTCCCAACCGGCGGGATCGTCTACGGGCGCCAGGGGATCTACGAGGCCTACAAGACGGGACGGAGCCGGATCACGGTCCGGGCGCGGATCCACCAGGAGACGCTGCGGGCGGACAAGGAGGCGCTCGTCGTCACCGAGATCCCCTATCAGGTCAACAAGACCCTCCTCATCGAGTCGATGGCGGAGCAGGTCCAGGCCGGGAGGATCGCGGGGATCACGAACATCCGCGACGAGAGCGACAAGGAAGGGATGCGGATCGTGATCGAGATCCGCCGCGGGGACGATCCGAGCCTCGTCCTGAACCAGCTCTACAAGCACAGCCAGCTCCAGGACACCTACTCGGTCATCATGATCGCGCTCGTGGGCAACCGCCCGAGGACTCTCTCGCTCAAGGAACTCATCCTCTACTACCGCGACCACCGGATGGAGGTGATCCGGCGCCGGACGCGGTTCTTGCTCGGCAAGGCGCAGGCGCGGGCCCACATCGTCGAGGGGCTTCTCAAGGCGCTCGGACTGATCGACCAGATCATCGCCGCGATCCGGGCCTCCGCCGACATCCCGGCCGCCCGGGAGGCGCTCGTCCTCTCGTTCGAGTTTTCCCAGGAGCAGGCCGACGCGATCGTGAAGATGCAGCTCGGGCGGCTCACGGGCCTGGAGCGCGAGAAGCTCGAGGAGGAACATCGGGAGCTCCTCGGGAGGATCGCCGACTACCAGGACATCCTCGCCCGCGAGGAGCGAGTCCTGGGCATCATCCGCCAGGACCTCCAGGAGATGAAGGCGACCTACGGGGACCCGCGCCGGACCGAGATCTCGGGCGAGACCGTCGAGATCGAGGACGAGGACCTGATCGCCGAGGAGAACATGGTGGTCACGATCACCCGGGAGGGGTACGGGAAGCGCATCCCCACCTCGGCGTACAAGACGCAGGGTCGCGGTGGAAAGGGCGTGATCGGGACCGAGATGAAGGAAGGCGACTTCGTCGAGCACCTCTTCGTCGCCAGCACGCACGACTACATCCTCTGCTTCACCGACCGGGGGAAGGTCTACTGGCTCAAGGTCTACAGCGTCCCGCAGCTCTCGCGGACCGCGAAAGGCCGGCCGATGATCAACATGATCCAGATCGAACCGAACGAGCGGGTGACCAGCCTGGTTCCGGTGCGGGAGTTCGACGAGCGGTTCCTCCTCATGGCCACCGAGAGGGGCTACATCAAGAAGACTCCCCTGGGGGAGTTCTCGCGCCCCCGGACCTCCGGGCTCATCGCGTGCACGATCGAGGAAGGAGACCGCCTCATCCGCGTCGTCCGGACGAGAGGAAACGACGAGGTGCTCCTGGGCACAAAGGAGGCGAAAGCAGTCCGGTTCCACGAAGAGGACGTGCGTCCCATGGGCCGTCAGGCCCGCGGCGTCCACGCCGTCAAGGTGCGAGGCGAGGATCGCGTGGTCGACATGGTCATGGTCGACGACGAGGGCGCGCTCCTCGTGGCCTGCGCGAGCGGCCACGGCAAACGCACGCGATTCGAGGAGTTCCGGACGACGAACCGTAACGTCCAGGGAGTCCGCCTGATCGGAAACCCGGAGCGGAACGGTGGGGTGGTGGGCATCCTCACCGTCCGGGACGACGACGAGGTCATGCTCATGAGCCAGGAGGGTCAGGTCGTGCGGACGCCCGCCTCCGGGATCTCGGTCCAGGGCCGGGGCGCCGCCGGCGTGATCCTGATCCGCCTCGATGAGGGGGACCCGCTCGTCGCGATTGCAAAGGTGGCGCGCGAGGGCGAGAATGGCCCTCGGCCTGTCACGCGGTCGATGGCGGCCGTTCCTCCCCGCCCCGAGGTGGAAGAAACACCCGACTCGGACGAAGAGGAGACGCGTGCAGAGGAAGCCGAGGAAGAGAATCCCGAGGAATAGAGACCATGACGTGGGACGGCGTCGAGAGGAGACGGCACAAGCGCTACGGGGTGAAGGACAGCTCCGTGCGGTATCGGAAGGCTGGGCTTCTTTCCGTCTTCGCCAACTACTCGGACCGGCTGCTCCTCCTGAACTTCAGCGAGGGGGGGCTCCACTTCATCACCAAGGAAGAGCTCGCGGTCGGGCGGAGACTCCACCTCCTCGTCGAGTTCCCCAACATCTCGACCCGCTTGAAGATGGCCGGACGGGTCGTCTGGGTGCGGAAGTCGGACGAACACGACGCCTTCCGGGCCGGCATCCAGCTCACCTCGATGGGGGAGAGGACGAAGAAAATCCTGCGACACGTGCAGGACAACACGCTCCTCGACAACGTGAAGATCTCCACCGGGATGTACCTGAAGGAGATCAAGAGGCTCTGAGCGGGCCCGGAGAAGAACGGCCGGGAGCGGGCAAAGATCTAGCGGGGCTCTGCCCCGGCCCGACAAGTCGTGCCGCTTACACGGTCACGGTCACGGTCACGGAACACGCTCACGGTCACGAAACACGAACACGTGGCCGTGAACCGTGGTCGTGAACCGTGGTCGTGAACCGTGACCGTGACCGTGACCATCATCGATTCGCCCGCGCGAACTTGACTCACTCGTCAACATGAACCGCCTTCAAGGCATCTAGTCGACCGGGATCCCCCCGAAGATCCAGCTCCGTACGCTCGTCCCGGTGGCGGTGCGCGTCGCCTCCTCGGAGTAGATCGGGATTCCCCAGAGGATCCGGTAGCTCCGCCGCTCGACGACACGGCTCGCCGTGCGAATCCTCTCGTGCCGGGAGTTGTAGACGGCGGCGAGGTTGAAGTCCCAGTCCACCGTGGAGTAGCCCTCCTCGTCCCCCTCGTGCACCGCGCTCTCGCTCGTCCAGCCGAGGCTCCCCACGCCGAGGAGCACGAAGTGAAACCGGTCCGAGTGGTAGGTGGCCAGCGGTGGGATCGCCACGTAGCCGTCCGGTCCGTTTTCGTGGAACCAGAAGGGGGGGAGGCCCAGGAGTCCCGAGGCGCGGTCTGGCGCGCTCGCGGTCTGTCTTGAGCCGGTGGGCTCGACCCATTCGCCCCCAGCGAGGTTTTCGCGCCCCGCCCCAGTTCGCTGGGACGAGCACCCGATGCAGACGGCAGTCAGCGCGAGGGCGATAGCGCAAGATCGCGGCATGGTTCTCCTCCGTGAAGAGCGTAGAGCATATCCAAGTCGCCAGGCGGGCGGCGGCGGCCCCTCGCTTCGCTCATGGACTGAAGACGAGGTCGCGCGTGTCCTCCTCGAGTACGGGGTGCGCTCGCAGGAGCGCGACCTCCGAATCGGGGCACGGAGCCAGTGGCAGCCGCACCTCGAATCGCGCCCCTCCTCCCGGCGGGCTCTCGACCACGATCCTCCCGCCGGTGAGCTCGACCGCGCGGCGGGCCTGCCAGAGCCCGATCCCGCTTCCCATGGACTTTGTGGAAAACCCGAGCTCGAAGACCCTCGGAAGGACCTCCGGGGGAACCCCCCCTCCCGTGTCCTCGAAGGAGACGGTGACCTCCCCGGACCCGGAGGCCTCGGCGTGGATCCGGAGCACTCCCTTCGGCAGGACGGCGTCGGCGGCGTTCAGAACAAGCGCGAGAAAAGCCTCGCGGATGCCTTTCGAATCGCCGACCACCTCCGGCAAATCGGGGGGTAGGTCTCGCTCGATCTCGACGTGGGCCGCGGGACCCGCGGCCGTCTCCAGGGCCTCCTCCACGAGGGCGGCGGGAGAGAAAAGGTCGAGTTCGACCGGGCGGACGGCGAGCGCCGAGAGAAAACCCACCAGGTCCCCGAAGATCCGCTGGTGCTCGGCCAGGATCTCGCTCGCCGGCGGGATCCCCCCCGGCCCGTCCCCGCTCCGGGCCGCGAGCATCCGGATCCGGTCCCCGAGCGCCCCCAGCGCCCTCCTGACCCGGACCCCGTAGGCCTCGGCCTGCCGGCGGATCTCGGCCCGACCCAGCTCGGCGAGCCGTCTCGCGTGGCGGGCACGTCCTCCGCCGTCGATCTCCACGAGCTTTGCCAGAATCGCCGCGGACCCCGCGAAATCCCCCACGGCCAGGCGGGCGAGCGAGAGGTGCTCGAGGGCCGGGGCGAACTCTCCAAGGAGTTCCACCGCTCGCGTCAGGTCCGCGAGCGCGGCACCGGTACGCCGAGCGGCCAGATGGACACCGCCTCGCGCCAGGTACGCTTGTCCGCAACCCGGGTCGATCTCCAGGGCCTGGTCGAGGCACGGGACCGATTCCTCGCGCGAACCGAGGTCGCGTCGAGCGAGACCCATCGCGAGGTGCGTCCGGGCGCGGCGGGGGTCGAGCTCGAGGGCGCGGCGAAAGGCCTCGATCGCTTCGCGAAACAGCCCCGTTTCATAGAGCGCCACCCCGAGGTGGTGAAGGTGGAACGCGTCCTCTCCACGCTTCTCGATCCGGTTGCGGCACGTCTCGATCGAGGCGTCGAAGCGCCTCGCGAGGAGGTCCGCCAGGATGCCGGCTTCCGGAGAAGGAGCTGCGGTCGCGGCCGCTCGATTTTCTGGGCTCACTCGCAGGCCATCTTGCCAGTCGGGCGACGGAGCGTCAATTCCGACTCGTCCTCGATGTCGGTGGCGGCTGTCGGTGCGAGCTCGATTCCGAGGACGAGGACGAGTACGATGACGAGGACGAGTACGAGTCTGAGTACGAGTGGGAAGGGATCCCTCCATGCGCCACGCTCGCCTCCTTTGGCTTCTCTTCGCCGTCATGGCCGCCGGATGCGCGTCCACGGCCGGCTGGGACTTCGATGTCGAGAAGCTAGGATCGCTCGAGCTGGGCGAGACCTCTCGGGACAAGGTCCGCGAGGCGCTCGGCGACCCCGCGACCGTGGGCTTCGTGATCCGAAACCAGTTCGAGTACGAGCTCTGGACGTACGAGTACCACGAGGGCGAGGAACGCGCTCGCCGCCTCCGGCTCGGGTTCGGGCCGGATCGAAAGCTCGCCTTCCACCTGTTCGAGAGCTCCTTCGAACGGGACTCGACCGACTTCGACTCGTCGAAGACGCGGGGGCTTGTCCCGGGACGGACGACTCTCGCCGAGGCGAGGAATCTCCTCGGGGATCCCCCCGGCCGGGACCTGCTCGCGGCGGGTGGCGAGCTCCGGGAGCGCTGGATCTACTCCTACGAGAAACGCGCGGACGGACTTCCCTCTGTCGTCAAGCGCGCGGTGCTCCTGTTCGACTCGAAGGGCGTGCTGGAGTCCTTCGAGGTCGAGGGGCAGGGCTTCACGCCAAGATAGAGCAGTTTCCGGCGTTCCTACCCCGACTCCGCGAGCGTCCCCCTCTCCTCGGCCCGCACCCGCCGCCAGGAGAGGCCGTGGTAGTGGGCCCAGTGCTGCCAGTTGCGGTAGGACATCCCGAAGAGCCTGCGTGTCTCGTTCGTGGGGGGGAGGCCGCGGTAGTGAAGCATCGTCCGACGCACGATCTCGACCGCCGCGGGCTCGCCGAAGCGGCTGGCGATCTCGGGCAGGGACAGGTTGAGATCCCCCGAGACGACTCTCTCGAAGAGGTCAGCGCCGGCAGGGAGTTTCCGCTCCCGTTCGACCAGAGGTCCAAGCTCGACGTCCGACTCCTCGATCCGCCGGCGGTCCGGCGGCAGGTTGATGAGCGTGTGGGTGACGACGTTGACGAGCTCGCGCAGGTTCTCGGGCCAGCGGTGGCCCGCGAGCTTCCAGAGCGCCTCCTCCGCGATCGCCCGGATCTCCTTGCCATAGCGGGGCGCGAGGAGGCGGAGGTAGTGGACGGCGGCGACCACCACGTCCTCGGGGCGGTCTCGGAGCGGGGGCATATGAATCCGGTAGATGTTGAGGCGATCGTAGAGGTCTTGCCGGAACTCCCCTGCGCGAAGGAGCGCCGGCAAGTTGCGGTTCGTGGCGGCGACGAGACGGACGTCGATCGGGATCATGGCGTTCCCGCCCAGCGGGCGGACGCGCATCTCCTCAAGCACCCGGAGCACCTTCGCCTGGTTGGGCAGGCTCATCTCGCCCACCTCGTCGAGGAGGAAGGTCCCGCCGCGCCCGGCGACGAGGAGTCCGTCCCGGTCGTCCTGGGCCCCCGTGTAGGCTCCTTTCTTGTGGCCGAAGAGCTCGCTCGCGAGAAGCTCCTCGCCGAACTCCCCGCAGTTCACGGCGCGGAATGACCCTCCGGCGCGATCGGAGAGGCGATGGATGGCGCGGGCGGCGAGCTCCTTCCCCGTTCCCGTCTCCCCCGTCAAGAGGACGGGGGCGGGCGTGGGCGCGACCTTCTTGATGCGGCTGTAGACCTCCAGCATCGCGGGGCTCCGCCCGACCATCTCGGGGAACTCCTCGAAGCGTTCGCCCCGGGCGGGGGCCGCGAGGGCCCGACATGCGGCATGCCGCACGACTTCCGTGAGTTCGCCCGGATCGGGGTGCGCGCGCCGGCGCTCGAGGATCCCCGCCAAGAGCTCGTCGATCACCGCGGCCAGGTGCTCCCAGGACGCTTCCGACCTGTCGGCCACCTTCTCGACCCACGTCGAGCGCCGGAGGCCGAGGTCGCCGGCTTCGAGGAGCTCGCCCGGGTCCAGAAATCCGGGGTACGCCGTGAAGAGGACGACCTCGACCTGCGGCCAGGCTTCGCGCGCGGCCCGGACGATCCGGAGGCCGTCCTTTGACCCGCCGCCGACCTTTTCGAAGTTGAGGTCGGTCACGAGGATGTCGAAGACTTCCCCCTCGGCGATCTTCGCCTCGACGCCGCCCGCGCTCGATGTCGCCTCCCACGCGATCCGGCCCGCCCCCGGCCGGCCGATCCGGCTCGCGAACGCCTCGCGCTCGCTCTTCAGGTCGTCGCAGAAGAGAACCCGTACCGAGGGACAGTTCACGGTGTCTCCTGGGCGCCCGGGAAGGTGGGAGCCACCTTCTTCATGGGGCGCGACTCGTACCGGGCGTTGTGACGCCGGATCGCCTCCTCGAGGTCGTCCGGAATCGTGACCTGGAAGTAGACCTCCCGGCTCTCCCAGTTGATGACCCCGCACTCGGTCCGGCCGAAGTAGTACTTCTTGAGGAAGTAGCGGATGACGAAGAGCCCGAGCCCCTTTCCGCCCTGGCTGGTCCTGCCCGGCTCCCAGCACTCCTGGAGGTTCGCTTCCACCTTGCGCCGCAGGCACTCGTCGCAAAAGGCGTCCAGGTAGTCGGAGTTGGCGAGCCAGTAGAGCTCGGGGACGATTCGCTTGCACAGGCTGCACCCCAGGCCGGGCTTTCCCGGCGGAGGCTTGCGGGTCTCCACGTTGAGGTCGTTGATGAGCCGGATCGTGACCCATTCGCCCTGCGTCTCGACCATGGCCTTGAGGAGTCGCTGGCCCGAGCAGTTCCGGAGCGCATTCTTCAGGAACTCGTAGAGGACGAAGTCGAGGACCGGGAGCCGGCCCTTCGTCACGCTCTTCTTCTCCGGTGGTTCGAACTTCGCGATCACCTGGAGGTGGAGGTTTTTGGCGAGCTGGCGCTGCACCTGGTGGTCGGTGTCCCCGGGGTCGAGTTCGCGGCTCTCGAACTTCCCGACCTTCTCCCGCACGTCCCGGATCAGGTCCTCCAGCTGGATCGTCTTCAGGTTTCTCGGGACGGGCCGCGCGCCTCGCGAGGACTTCATGTTCTCCGCGAACTCCTGGAGGAAGTTCACGAACCCGAAGCGCGCCTTGTTGGTGTCGTGGATGAACTCGACCTTCTCGCAGATGTCGGACGGGACGTCGGTGTGCTCCTTACGCAGGTAGTCGAGGACCACGCCCGCGTAGTGATCGATGGCGTGGATCTCGTTCCCGATCGAGTGGGTGAGCCCGGCGGTGAGGTTCACCCAGTTCAGGACCTCCCTCTCCTCCTCGGCGCGGGAGAGATCGCGCTCGCTCCGGGCGTCCCGGTCCGACTCCACCGCCGCGAGCCGCATCGCGAGCTCGGCCTGGTTCCGGGTCTCGAGATCCTCGGCCATCCGCCGAGTGACGACCCGCGCCGCCGCCCGGACAAACCAGGCGAGCCCCGTCGCGCCCGCGAGCTCGCCGGCCGCGATCGCGGCGTACGCCGCGCCGGGGAGGCCGGCCGACTCGTGCCAGTGCGCGTACCAGGCGCGCGCGGGAACGTACCAGGCGAACGCGAGCGCGGGAAAGTACCAGAGGAAGTCGAGGGGGATCGCGCGCTCCAGGGGCCAGTCGCGCGCCGGGCCGGGCGCGCGCCCGGCGGCAATCGCGAACGCCCCGGCCTGCACGAAGAAAAGGACGGCGAGCGGCGAGAGCGGTCCTCCGGTTGCGTACACCGCGACGCCCACGAGGGCGACGTCGAGAGCCGCAAGAGCCTTTTTCCAGCCGGCGTAGTGCCCGACACCCGTAACCGCGCCCAGGACGAGCATCGCGGCGCCGTATGTCGCGGGGATGGCGACCCAGAACCATGCGGAGAGCCCGAGGAACCCACGGCTTGCCGGGACGGCCCGCTCGAAGAAGACAAGGAAGAGCGCGGCCGCGAGCGCGGTCGCGAGCGCTCCGAGGAGCCGCTCGAGGTTCCTCGCGAGGAAGTAGGCGTGCGGTCGCGCGGGCAGCGTGGGATGCGTCAAGGGCGTCTGGGGAAAGGGCTCGTTTCCGGGTTGGGCGGAGGGCCCCCGCCTCCTCCAGTCCGGCCCGGATCCAGAGCGCAAGTCGCGTGCCACCTAGCCGGGCCGGCCCTGGCCCCGCTCTCCCGCGGCGGCGACGCCCGGCGAAACGAGCGCACGCTTCCCGTGTCCCATGCTTCTAACCCGAGCGGTCAGGGAAACGGAACAGGCTCGCCCCGAGCGAGCGAAGCGAGTCGAGGGGGACAACCGTTACTCCGCGGGCAGGTGAAAGCTGAAGACGACTTCCGCGCGGTACTTCAGGCGATAGGGATCGGGCCTCTCGAGATTCTTCAGATCCAGCGTCCAGGCCTTCACTCCCGGCTTCCCGTACTCCGCCTGCCGGACATAGAGGGCGAGCTCCTCGCGCGAGATCTCCTTCCATTCGCAGAGCCAGGTGCGGCGGATCCAGCCCTCCTCGGCGGCGTTCTCGTCCCCACGCAGCCGGACCACGGGCTTGGGGCCCCCGTGAAGCTCCGCGGGCACCTCGGAGGCGAAGTAGGGCTCCTCGGGCGGTTCGACCGGGCCCTGGTCCGTTTCCTTCTTCGCCGCGGCGGCCGCCTCGCGGATCCTGGCGATCTTCGAGTCGCCCTCCCGGACCGCGGCCTTGAGATCCGAGAGCTTCGACCAGCTATGGAAGAGAAAGAACGTGGCAACGATTGTGAGAAGCCCCATGAAAGCGAGGAAAAAGTCGAGGCTGTCGAAACCCCGTTTTGCTTTGGGCGCCGCCACGCTAGTTGTCCTCATCCTCGTCGACGCCGGGCGTGCGATCGACCTCGATCGTGACGCTGAACGGGATGTCCGCGCCCTCCTTGAACTCGCCATAGTCGTACTTGGTGAAGTAGCCGGACGGCGATCCCTTGAGGGCCTTCATGAGGCGCTGGAGGTAGTCGGAGTGGTCGATCGTCCCCTGGACGTCGAGCTGGTTCTCGCGGAGCTCGAGGTGGTCGATGAAGAAGTTCTTCAGAGGACCGGGATTCCCTGGGTCGTTCCGGCCCTTTGTCACCTCGCCCGCGACCACGTAGAACTCCTTGAGGATCCGGAGAGCCGAGACGTCGGAGGGGGCCGCGGTCCCCGAGTCGAGCCTCGACAGGGCGAGCGCGAGGATCGCGTCGAGCCGGCGGTCCTCCCTCGCGGGCGCCGCGTGTTCTTGCCATTCCTCCTTGCCGAACCCGGCTGACGCCATCGCCTCCTTCAGGTAGGCGTCGTGGATCTTCCGGTACTCCTTGGTCATGTCCTGCACGAGGTAGCAGAGGGCGAGCACCAGGCAGAAGGCCCCCGAGATCGCCACCGCGAGAGCTCCGCGGACCTGCTCGAACTTCCGCGTGAAGCGGAACTCTTCCTTGCGGAGGTCGAAGTCGATCGTCGGCTGTCCGAGGAGCTTCAGCCCGAGCCCCAGGCCGACAGGGAGCGAGTGATTGAACTCCGCCGGGTCCGTTCCGTTCAGGCTGTGGCGGACCTGGGAGAGAACATCGAGCGGCACGACCTCGACCTGGAGCTTACCCGCAAGCGCCTCGGCGAGGTTCGGGAGGATGCTCCCGCCGCCGGCGAGGAGGATCTTTTCGGGAGGAGACTTCAGGCGATGCCCGGCGAGCGTCCTGAGGATTTCGCGGTGGGCTCGGGAGAGCAGCGCTTCCTGCCTCTCGGCGTCCTTCGCGTCGCCCTCCGCCCCCTTCGGCTCCGGCCGGCTCGGAGCCTCGCCGCGCTCCTCGAAGGAGGAAAGCGAAACGATGAGCTCCTTCTCCAGTTCCTTGAGGTCGAGCTGCCCGACGTCGATGTCGGCCATGTCGAGCTTCGAATCGAGGAGTCCGAGCTCCTCGCTCCCTTCCTCCTTCCTCGTGAGAACCTCGGTCCCGACCCGGGGGGTGCGGATGTGGACGAGCTTCCCTTCCTCGACCAGGGCGATCTTCATCGCCTGAGAGCCCAGGTCTACGAGGACCGCGTTCGTCGCCGGGCCGATGAGCCCGAGCGAGACGCATGTGGTGTAGAGCCCGGCCACGTCGAGCCCCACGTGGAGCGGATCGATGTCGCAGCGGCGGAGGATCTCCAGGAGCCGCGCGACGTTCTTCTTCGGGCACGCCACGACCAGGAGCTTCGTCCGCTCGGCCTCGACCGCGATCGGATGGAAGTCGACGATCATGTCCTCGATCGGGGTCGAGGGGATGAAGTTCTCCGTCTCGAACTTGATGATCTTGGCGATCTGCTCGGTGGAGGTGAACGGGACGAAGAACTCGCGGAAGAGGCAGTCCTGCGCGGGGAGCGAGACGGCGACCCGGTCGCGCGGGAGCTTCATCTCGGTGAACATCGAGTCGATGGCCTGGACCACGAGCTCGTCATCCCCCTCCCGTGCGGTTCGCAGCGGCAGCTCCCGCTCGGCGAAGTGGGTCAGCGTGTAGCGCTTCGGCGTGCCCTCCACCGCGAGGATCTTGATCGAGCGACTTCCGAAATCGATGCCGACGTACTTCGCCATCGTCGCCAAGATGTTGGGGGAAAGAACCTTGTCGCGCGCGCCGACGGGGAGTATAGCACGGCGCGCTCACGAGCTGCAATCGGCGCGCCCCCGAGACCGCCCTTGACACCCCCGAGAACCGGCCGCTAGGATTCTCGCTCAACGCTCTACCCGACCCGAGCCATCACAAGGCCGATTCCCTGGAGGATGCTGCCATGTCGGAAGGTACGGCCCAGACGCCCCCGAAGGACAAGGGCCCCAAGAAGTGCCTCATCTTCCCCCTCCCCAAGGTGGTCTTCTTCTATCCGACCGCCCTGGCCGCTTTCCTTTGCGCCGTCACGACCGCGAGCTTCAAGAAGGACGTGGTGCCCCAGGCGGTCGCGTTCGGCTACCTGAACCACGACAAGATCGGGAAGTCCAAGGACAGGGACAAGTTGCAGGAGGCGATCGTCGGCGAAAAAGTCACCGCCCCCAAGTGGGACGAGGGGAAGAACCGGGACGCCTGGCGCGAGGCCTCGAAGGACATCGGCGCGGTCGAGGGGGAACGTGGCGTTCACCCGGGATACCTCTCCGGCTGGCTCTTCCTCATCATCTTCACGCTGAACGTCCTCGTGATCTCATTCGAGTTCCCCGGCGTGAAGGCGCTCGCGGTGACCTTCCTCGTCATCGCGGTCGTGACGGGCGGCGCACTCCTGAACATGTACTACCCATTCCTGCCCTTCCTCTCCGATTGGCTGAGGTCGATCCACCCCTACGCGACCGGACATTTCTACCTCTACCTCGGGATCCTCTTCACGGTCATCATCGCGGTCTCGGTCTTCATCAACCGCTACTGGAACCGGTGGATCATCGAGTCGAACCGCCTGGTCCACAAGCACGGGATGCTCGGGAACGTCCGCGAGTGGCCGGTCATGCACCTGGAGGTCACCAAGGAGATCACCGACATCTTCGAGTTCTGCCTCCTCATGTCGGGGTCGCTCGTCTTCAAGACCGGCAACCCGAACGAGCGCCCGATCGTGCTGGAGAACGTCCCCTGGATCAACACCAAGGAGAAGCAGATCCGGGGGATCCTCGAGTCGTTCCGGATCGGCGTCGGCGGCTAGACCGGAGCACACTCGACGTGACGGAGGGCGCCCGAAGGGGCGCCCTCTTCGTTGTCCCCTTGACTCTGGATGAGCTCTTACAGTCCGGACAGCAGGTGCCCGAGTTTCTCGCGCTTCGCGCGCAGATACCGCTCGTTACCCCGCGAGGGAGGGATCTCCAGCGGCACACGCTCGAGGATCTCCAGACCGTAGCCGGCGAGCGCCTCGTACTTCCGCGGGTTGTTGGTGAGGAGCCGCATCCGGCGCACGCCCAGGTCGTGGAGGATCTGCGCGCCGACGCCGTAGTCCCGCATGTCGGTCGGCAGGCCCAGGGCGGCGTTCGCCTCCACCGTATCGAGTCCGAGCTCGTCCTGTAGACGATAGGCCTTCACCTTGTTCTCCAGCCCGATCCCCCGCCCCTCCTGGCGCATGTAGAGGAAGACTCCCTTCCCCTCCTTCTCGATCCGCCGGAGCGCCTCCTCCATCTGGGCCCCGCAGTCGCAGCGCCGGGAGCCGAGGAGGTCGCCGGTCAGGCACTGCGAGTGGACGCGGACGAGGATGGGCTCGGGGTGGGGCCGGAAGGAGCCCTCGGCGAGCTCCCCCAGGCCCTTCACCAGAGCGAGGTGGAGCTCGTCGTCCACCTCGCTCTTGTACAGGTAGAGGTCGAAATCTCCGAACTCGGTCGGCAGCCGGACGCCGTCTTGGCGGGAGACGAGCGTCTCCTGCTGCCGGCGGTACTCGATCAGGTCCCGGATCGTGCAGATCGCGAGGTCCTCCCGCCGGGCGAACTCGAGGAGCTCGGGCACGCGGGCCATCGTCCCGTCAGCGCTCATGATCTCGCAGATCACCGCGGCGGGCTTCTTACCGGCCAGGCGCGCGAGGTCGACCGACGCCTCCGTCTGGCCCGCCCGGATGAGGACGCCGCCCTTACGGGCGCGAAGCGGGAAGACGTGGCCCGGCGTCACGATGTCCTCCGGGCTCGCGTCGTCCGCGATCGCGGCCTGAATCGTCCGGGCCCGATCCGCGGCCGAGATCCCCGTCGTGACGCCGTGCCTCGCCTCGATCGAAACGGTGAAGGCCGTGTCGGCGCGGTTCCCCGGCGTTCGCTGCATCATCGGGATCCTCAGTCGATCGATGATGTCGCCGTCCAGTGCCAGGCACACGAGCCCCCGCCCGTGCCGGGCCATGTAGTTCACGGCCTCGGGCGTCGCCGCCTCGGCAAGGACGGCGAGGTCCCCCTCGTTTTCGCGGTCGGGGTCGTCCAGGATGATCACCGTCCGGCCGCATCGGAACTCCTCGATCACCTCCGGGATGGGTCGGAACCCTGACAAGCGCGTTCGCCTCGAATCGGATGGGGTACGAGTGTAGCGCGAAAGCCTCCAGCGACCAAGGGCACGGCGGCTTCGCCCGCCCGCTACTTGAGCTTCCCGACGTCGCCCTCGTCAAACGTGTCGGGCTCCCCGCCCGCTTCCCCGGTCCCGTCGCCCTCCTCGCCTTCCTTCTTCTTCGGCACGTCCCCCTCGCGGACCTCGCTCGCGAGCGTCACGGCTGTCTTGTAGCGGTACTCCGGGAAGTCCTTGGCCGCCAAGTCTCCCGTGCCCTCGCCATCGACGGACATCGAGAGGAAGACCTCGGCCCGGCGGGGGTACTGTTCCTTGTCGGTCGGCATCCACCGCGTGCTCGAAGGAAGGGTCTCGTCGGCGCCCAGCCAGACGATGCGGAAGACCCGTACTCGATCGTGCAGGAGGACGCGCTTCCCGCCGGACATGGACTCGGAGTCGGCGAAGAAGTCCTCCTGCCGGAAGAGGCTGTAGAACCCCGCTTTCTTGCCCTGGTTGGGCTCCAGGGCGTATCCCACCTCGTTCACCGGGGCCGTCCGGTCCCCGTCGGGGAGGATCGAGGGCGTAGTGCAGAGGAAGTGGACCTCCCGAGTGAGCCCCGCGGACGGATCATCGGTCACGCGGAAGGCCGGCCCCTTCTCGAGCCGGTAGATCCGGAGCGCCCCGAGATCCGAGGCGACGAGCGAGAGGATCCGCGTCCCCAGCCGGTCGGCCTGGAGGGACGAATCGATGTTGACCTGCGCTTCCAGGGTCGAGATGAGGACCATGTACGCGGCCCCCAGGACGATCACGAGGATGACGAGCGTAAGCATCACCTCGACCAGCGTGAGGCCCCGCGAACCGCGCCGTTGGATCATCTGTCGTCCCCCTCGCTCTCGGTCACGGGGACCTGGCCGCCGCCCGATCCACTGTCCGCGCTCGTGTCCTCGTTTTCGTCACCTCCCCTTTTCGCCTCCTCGTACTCGTAGCCCACGAGCACGAGCTCCCGCCCGGAAGGGGACGTGACGGTGATCTTCACCTGGGTCGCCCGGACCTCCTGAGCGCCGCTCTTCTCCCCCGTCTCGGTGTTCTCCCGCGCGCCGCGCACCGTGACGGGGTTGCGGGAGACCGACCAGCGGAAGTCCTCGTAGTCCCGGCCCACGTCGTCGTCCTTGAACGAGCCGCCCGTGCCGCGCTCCTTTCCGGAGAGAATCTCCTCCATCTTCCATCGGGCGAGCATGTCCAGGCGCCGCACGTCGAGGGCGTCCCCGGCGGTCTCGATCGCCTCGTTGCGGATCGTGAGGAGATAGACTACGGCGAGCGCCAGGATCGCGAGCGCAACCAGGACCTCGATCAGAGTGAAACCGCGCCGCATGCCTGTCATCGCGGCGCGTCCGTCACGAAGCTCGACTTCTTGTAGTCCTCTTCGATCGAGGTCTCGGCCGTCACCGGGTTGACGAACACCGTCATCTTGAGCGTCTCGTCCTCTTCGTCCCGGATGTGGATCGTGAGCGGCGGCGCGAAACCGAGCGGCGCGAACTCGTACTTGAGCTTCGCCTTCGTCCGCACGTCGGTCGTCGAGTACATCACGTCCTCGAAGACGACTCCCGACGGCAGCTCGCGAGCCGGAAGCCGCCGGTCGTCGTCCTTCTCCTGCGTGGAGAACCCTTTCGAGCCGTAGAGCTCGACCTCCTTCTCGGTGCGCGGCAGCACGACCCAGTACTTGTCGTCGTCCATGTCGAACGTGAGCCAGTGGGTCTTCCCGGAGGCCGCAGCCTCGCTCGTCACGAACCGGATCGCCGAGGCCACCTCCCGCGCACCCGACGCGAGCCGGGTGTACGGCGTGAGGTCGTCCATCGTCCCCACGAGCGCCACGAGGACGATCCCGATGATCGCGACGACGATCATCATCTCGATCAGCGTGAAGCCGGAACGCGCGGCGCGGGAACTCATCGGCCTAGTCCGGCAGGTCCTTGAAGCCGCCCTTGGTGGCGGTGATGTCGGCGTCAAAGTCCGCGCCGCCGCGCTCGCGGTCTGCGCCGTAGCTCACGAGCTCGAAGTCCTTGCCGCCGTCCTTGGGGGAATAGACGAAGTCCTGATCCCAGGCGTCCCGCTCGAGCTTGCCGAGGTACGGTTCCTTCGTCTTCTGGATCTTCTCCTTGGTGAGCTCGTGCAAATCCAAGGGGTACTTCCCGTGGTCCAACTTGTAGAACGTGAGGGCCTTTGTGGTCTGGGTCATCCTCGCCTTGGTCAACTCCAGGTCTGCAATCTGGTTCCTCTTGTGAATCCGAATGGCGACGACAGCGAGGACGGTGAGGACCCCGATGATCGCGACGACAATCATGATCTGGATCAGCGTGAACCCGGAACGCGTCGCGAGGGAACGCATCGGCCTACTCGGCCAGGTCCTGGAAGCCGCTCTTGGTTGCGGTGATGTCCGCGTCGAATTCGGAGCCGCCACGCTGGCGGTCCGCGCCGTAGCTCACGAGCTCGAAGTCCTTCCCGCCGTCCTTCGGGGAATAGTGGAGCTCCTCGTTCCAGCTATCCCGCAGCAGCTTGGGGAGATAGGGGTCCTTCGTTTTCTTGTTCTTCTCCTTGGTGAGCTCGTCGAGCTTCGAGGGGAACTTCCCATGGTCGCCCTTGTAGTACGTCAGGGCGGTGATCGTCTCGGTCATTGCGGCCCTGGTCGTGTCCTGGCGGGCGGCCTCGAGCTGGTTCCCGACGAAGGGAACGAGGATCGCGGCGAGGAGCCCGATGATCGACACGACGATCATGAGCTCGATCAGGGTGAAGCCACCCCGGGAGTGGCGGCGGGTGGGGCGCATCGGGTTTTCCTCCTTGGGCTTGTGGGCTAGGGACTAGTGGCGGCGGACGTTCCGGGTGACTTCCAGGATGGGCAGGATGATCGCGAGCACGATGAAGCCGACGATGACCGACATCACCACGATCATGAGCGGCTCGATCATCGAGACGACTTTCTGGGTCGTGATTTCGATCTCCTCGTCGTAGGCCTCGCTCACCTTGGTGAGGATCTCGTCGAGCTTCCCGGCCTGCTCGCCCACCGCGATCATGTAGCCGACGACGGGTGGGAAGACCTTGCTCTTCTTCAAGGGGGCGGAGATATCCGCGCCCTCCATGATCCGATCGTGGACCTCGGCGATCGTCTTCTCGAGGACCTTGTTGCCCACGACGCGCTGGACGATCCGCAGGGCCTCCGCCGCGGGGATGCCGCTCTTGAGGAGCGTCGAGAGGGTGGTGGCGAAGCGGGAGATCGCCTGCTTCTTGAAGAGCTCTCCCAGGATCGGCACGGCGAAGATGAAGGTGTCCCAGCGGTAGCGGCCCTTCTCGGTCCGGATCGCCGTGCGGAAGAGGGCGAAAAGGGCGAGGGCCGCGGGTGTGACAATCGCCCAGTAGATGGGCATGGGGAGGTCGACCGCCTCCCCGGTGAAGAGGTGGGTGGCGCCGATCAGGACCCGGGTCGGCAGGGGGAGCGCCTTTTCCCCGCCCTGGCGCGTGAGGAGCTGCGTGATGTTCGGGACCACGAACGTCATGAGGAACGTCACGACCGAGAAACCGACGAACGCCATCACGGCCGGGTAGGTGAGCGCGGCGGAGACCTTGCTCCGCAGGCGGTGCTGGTTCCGGAGGAAGTCGGCGAGCCGGGAGAGGATCTCGTCGAGGTTTCCCGCGGCCTCGCCGGCGCGGACCATGTTGATGTAGAGCTCGCTGAAGTAGGACGGGTAGTCCGCGAGCGCGTTTCCGAAGGACGCCCCTTGGACGATTCTCTCCCTGACCCCCCGGAAGACCCCCTCATAGCGCGTCCCCTTGATCTGGTCGATGAGGGCATGGAGGGCGTCGGCGACGGGGATCGACGCACCGATGAGCGTCGCGAGCTGCCGCGTCACCATCGCGAGCTCCGCGAGGTTTCTTCCGGCGAGAATCCGGGGCATGCGCAGGGCCTTCGAGCCGGTCGAGCTCTCCCCCTCGGGCACCGGGGCGATCTCGGTGACGTGGACCCCGGCCTTGCGGAGCTTCACACGCGCGTCGCGGGGCGACTCGGCATCTACGACTCCCGTCTTCGACTTTCCAGCCAGTGCGATCGCCTTGTACTGGTAGATGGGCACGGCGTGTCTCCTTGCAGCCTCCAGCCGGACAAGTCTTCTTCCTTCAGCCCTCCAGCCTCTAGCCTCCAGCCTCTAGCCTCTAGTAGATGTCCATCTGGGTGACGGACAGAACCTCCTCGACTGTCGTCTCCCCCCTGAGAACCTTCGCCGCGCCGTCCATGCGCAGCGTCCGCATGAGTCCGGTCTCGACGGCGTGTCGCTTGATCTCGCTCGCTCCGTTCCGCTGCATGATGAACTGGCGGACCCGCTCGGTGATGGGAAGGACCTCGAAGATCGCGACCCGGCCCCAGTACCCGGTGTCCATGCACTTCTCGCAGCCCGCCCCCTTGTGGAGCACGCCGCCGGGGATCGCGTCGGGGTCGATGCCGAGGTCGGCCACCTCGTCGAGGGTCGCCTCGTACTCGGTCTTGCAGTTCTCGCAGATCCGGCGGACGAGGCGCTGGGCGATGACGCAGATGACGGAGCTCGAGACGAGATAGGGCTCGACCCCGATATCGAGCATACGGGTCACGGACGACGGCGCGTCGTTGGTGTGGATCGTGCTGAAGACGAGATGGCCCGTGAGCGCCGCCTGGATCGCGATGCGGGCGGTCTCCTCGTCGCGGATCTCGCCGACCATCATGACGTCCGGGTCCTGGCGGAGCAGCGAGCGGAGGCCGGCCGCGAAGGTGAGCCCCTTCTTGGGCAGGATCTGCATCTGGCTGATCCCGCGCAGGTGGTACTCGATCGGGTCCTCGATCGTCATGATGTTTATGTCGGGGGCGTTGATCGTGGAGAGCGCCGCGTAGAGCGTGGTCGTCTTCCCGCTCCCCGTGGGGCCCGTGACCAGGATGATCCCGTGGTTGAAATTGATGAACGTGTTGACCAATTCCAGGGCCTTGTCGGCCAGTCCGACCTCCGGGAGCGAGAAGAGTTTGGCCCCCTTGTCGAGGAGTCGGAAGACCACCCGCTCGCCGAACGCGGTCGGGACGATCGAGATGCGCAGATCCACCTCGCGGTCGCCCACGCGGATCGTCGCGCGCCCGTCCTGGGGGATCCGGCGCTCGGCGATATCCATCTTCCCCATGACCTTCACGCGGGAGATGATCGCGTCCTGGATCTTCTTGGGCGGGTCGAGGTAGTCGTAGAGGTTGCCGTCGATCCTGAGGCGGATCTTGAGCGAATCCTCCAGGGGCTGGATGTGGATGTCCGAGGCGCGCTTCCGGAGCGCCTGGTGGAGAACCGAGTTCACGAGCTTGATGATCGGCGCCTGCTGGGCGACGTCGAGGAGATCGGCGGTGCCTTCGAGGTCCTCGGCGAGGCTCTCGAGGTCCCCCTCGAACTCGAGCCCCTCCAGGACATCCCCCATCTCCCGGTCCTTCTCGTAGGCCTTGTTGATG
>JACQVV010000451.1 GCA_016209595.1 Planctomycetota bacterium | reverse complement strand
GTCGTCCGCGCCGACGATGACGTTCTCGGGCTTGATGTCCCGGTGCATCACGCCGAGGTCGTGGATCGCCGAAACCGCTCCCAGCAGGCGCCGGAAGATCGCAAGCCGCCGTTCGAGGGAGAGCCCCTTGCCCATCAGGCGCTTGAGGGTCGAACCCTCGACGTACTCCATGGCGAGGAACGGACGCCCGAGGAGCTCTCCGACCTCGAGCACCCGGTCGACCCCCGGATGCGCCACGCGCGCGAGCGCCCTCGCCTCCTGGAGGAACCGCGAGACGACCGCGCCGGACGCGTTCCCCGCGTCCTTGAGGACCTTGATCGCGACCATCCTGGACAGGGAGCGGCTTCGGGCCCGGTGGACGACACCCATCCCTCCGGCGCCGATCCGCTCCAAAACCTCGTAGTCCCCGAAGGCCGGCGGCAGGTCCTGGGGTCCGGGCTCCGGAGGACCCACGACCTCCGTCTTCTTCTCCGCGAGATCGCTCATGGCTGGTTGAATACTATCCGTTCGGGGTTGCGCGCGTACAATCGCTCCCCGTGGGAAGGGAGCTCGCGCGTGGGTGGTTCGCCCCCGACGGGAAGGCCCGCTACGAGGTCCTGGAGACCCTGCCTCCGGGTGAGGGGGTTGCCTTCGCCCGCGCCCGCGACCGAGTGCTCGACCGGACCGTGCTCCTCGCTCTCGGCGGGGAGGAGCTCGCCGAGGAGGCGCGCTGGAGCGGCCGGCTGGAGCAGCCGGCCGCGCTCACCGTCTATGACGTCGGCCGGGGGCCGGACGGGAAGGTCTTTGTCGCCGCGATGGACTGGACGCGGGGGACTCCGCTCGCCCGGATCCTCCCGAAGATGACGCGGGACGAGGCGCTCGCCGCGGTGGTCGCCGTGGCCCAGGTCGCCGCCCACGCCGAGAGCCGGGGCGTCGTCCACCCGAGGCTCGACCTGGAACAGGTCCTCTCCTTTCCCGACGGACAGGTTCGCGTCGTCGGCTGGTCGCGGCCCCAGGAGGGCCTCGATCCGGCGGCGCGCTCGGTCCAGAAGCTCCTGCGGCGGATCCTCGTACCCTTCGGGCGGGCCCCGCGCGCCCTCTGGAAGATCGTCCGGCACCCCTACCGAAACGCGACCCATCTCGCGGGCGACCTTTCCGCCTACCTCCACAGGGAGAGCCGGCTCCGTGCCGGCCGGGTGGGTCTCGGTCGCCGGCTCGCGAGCTGGACCGCCCATCACCCCGCGCGCGCGACGCTCGTGTGCGGGTCGGTTCTCCTTCTCCTGTGTCTCGCTCTGGCGGCGGCGTTCAATCTCTACCTCGCCGCCCGCAAGGAGGATCAGGCGCGCCGGATCGCTCGGCAGGCGAGCGAGAAGAGGGCGTCCGAACGACTGGCCCGGGCGGCGGAGGGCGTCCGCGAGGTCGAAGAGGCCGACCGCGAACGGCTCGCCGTGCTGGCCGAGCGGCGCGATGCGTACCACTCGACCGAGGCGCTCCGCCCCACCGAGGGGGAGCTCGCGATCGACGCGCGGCTCGCGGCGCTGTCGTCCCGGCGTGCCACCCGGGCGAGGCTCGCGTCGGCCGCCCTCGATCTCGCCTTGACCGAGGGCGCGCCCGGCGGCGAGATCGCGCGGGCTGTCGATGCCGGGAAGCTCGCGCTGGAGCGCGGGCGAGTCGAGTTCCTCTTCGCGCTCGCCGCCTTCGAGGAGGAGAAGACGCTCTCCACCCGGACGATCGAGCGAGCCCGCATCCTGGGCTCCGACCATCCGTACGCGAGGGCCGCGGCCGTTCTCGCCGAGATCCTCCAAGACCATCCGGGATGGGCGGACGACCTGGCGCCCTTCGAGGGGAGGCTCGCCCCACAGGGCCGGCTCCGGGCAGTTCGCCTGCCGCGAGGGGCGACCGCGACCCTCTGCGCCGTGGACCGGGACTCCCGCGAGCGGTGGTCCCTTCGCGAGCTGGGACGGATGGTCCCGGGGAGCTGGACCACGCTCGACATGGGGCACTACCTCGTCCACGTCGAACAGGGCGGCCTCGAGTTCCGTTTTCCGATCCTCCTTTCGCGCGGGGAAGAAGAGGAGATCGACGCCAGCATGCTGCCGGAGACGGTTCCCGAGGGCTACGTCTGGATCCCCGCCGCGACGATGTACCGGGGCGGGGAGGGCCTGAACCGCACCCGGTACCGCAAGGACCGCGTGGAGCGCCCCTTCCTCATCGGGCGCACCGAGGTGACCGTGGACGCGCTCGCCCGCTGGACCGGAAAGGCTCCTGGACCAGGGATCTCGCCCGCACATCCCGCGACGAACGTGCCCTACGGCCTCGCCCTGGAGTACTGCCGGTCGATCCGGGAGGGGGACTGGATGGGCGACCTCCCCACCGAGGAGGAGTGGGAGCTCGCCGCGCGCGGCGTCGCGGGCGGGGAGTTCCCGTGGGGCGATCTGTACTTCCCTGGAGCGGCGAACGACCGGAACTTCCAGACCACGTCGGGCTGGACGAGCACGGGCATCCCCGAGACCGACGTGTCGATCCACGGCGTCCTGGGGATGGCGGGGAACGCGAGCGAGTGGACCACGACTTCCTTCGGCCGGGGGATGGTCGTGACCAAGGGAGGCTTCCACTCGTCGGGCGAGGAGATGGCCCGCGCCGCCGCCCGGTTCCCGATCCGGGAGGAGTTCACCCAGGCACGGTGCGGGTTCCGGGTGGTGCTGCGGCGGAACCACGACGGCGAGTAGCTGCCTATTCTCCCACCGCAACGGCCCGGAAGCCGCCGTAGAGTCCATCCTTGCCAATCCCTTGTCGGCAAGGAGTCCGCCCGGATCGAACAGCATTCCCCGGACCCGGTCCCCGCGAGCCTCGAGAACGCACGAAGGACACGGTGCGCCCGTGAGTCGCCTTGACGGCCCGTTCCGGGGCGAGGAAGATGCGCGCCGATGCCCCGGGTCTTCGTTAGCCACTCCTCGGCGGACCGCGAAGTCGTCGAGCGGGAGATCGTCGAGCTGCTTTTCGGTCACGGGATCGAGACCTGGTACTCGAAAGCGGACATCCGGACGGCTGACGACTGGGAGAAGAGCATCCGGGAGGGTCTGAAGTCGTGCGACTGGTTTCTCCTGGTCATGACTCCCCGCTCGCAGGCCTCGGAGTGGGTCAAGTCCGAACTCCACTGGGCGCTGGACAGGCGTCCGGGCCGGGTGCTTCCGGTGCTCCTGGAGGATGTCGATCCGACCGAGTTCGACCTGCGGCTCGGCCGCATCCAGCACGTCGACTTCCGCGATCGGGACCACGAGGCGCGCGCGCGGCTACTGCGGACGTGGGGGGTCGAGCCCGCGGGGACCGGGAGCCCGATCGCGCCCGTCGTCCGCGCCATCACCCTCGCCGACTATGCCCGGAGCCTCGGCCGGGTTGGACCGCCCACCGCGATTCGCATCGGCTGCGCGCTCTTCGACGCCCTTTCGCGGGATCACGAACGGGGGATCTTCCGGGGCGGGCTCGATCCGGTGCGGACGATCCTGACCTGGGAGGGCACCGCCCCGAGGATCGAGCTGGCTCCGCCGCCGCCTGGAGCCGGCGGCGGGCCGGCCGACGACGTACGTTCCGCGGGCGGCCTGCTCTGGGAGCTGGTCCTGGGGAAGCCTCCAGCCCTGGATCCGGAAGCCGACCGCGCCATGCTCTCGCGATCGGCCGTTCCCTTCCGGCTGTCGGAAGGCCTGTCGGACCTCCTGCTCGTCTGCGTCGCCCCGCGGATGCCGATCACCGCACAGATGGTGTTCGAGTTGCTCGGCCAGAACGAGGACCCAGTCCCTTCCCCCGCCGTCCTGGCGCCCGTGAATACGGACTTCGCGGAGGGTCTCTTCGGCTGGTTTGACGGCTCGGGCCAGGTGAGCGGCGTGTCCCGCCAGTACCGGCTCGAACGTGTGGACGATCCGGACGATGGAGCGCCCTGCGCGCTCCTAAAGTCCCTCGCGGAGGACGCCCCTCCGCGGGAGAAGCAGTTCGGCGTCCTGATGCAACGGTGTCCGGCGGGCTACCTGGTTGGCAAGCGAGTACGTCTGGAAGCACGGATCCGTACGCAGGTCCGCCACGGGTGGGGCGGGGCGTGGCTCCGCGTGGATGGCGAGCGAGGAGAGGGGAACCTCTTCTTCGACAACATGCACGACCGTCCCATCGTCGGGACGACCCCGTGGCGGGGCTACTCGATCGAGGCCGACTTGCCGGAGGAAACGAGATGGATCAACTACGGCACGCTGCTCGCGGGCTCGGGGAGGCTGTGGGCCGGCCCGCTCCGGATCCTCTACCGCACCGGACCGGAAACCTGGACTCCCTTGCGTCTCCGATAGGCGTTCCGGCCCCGCTCCTTGACAGGTGCAGTGGCCTGAACGGCTCTTGCCGGCTACGGCGCCGCCAGGCTGCGTTGCGCCTCCTCAACAACCGACTCCGTTCGGTTGTTTCGTCGGCGCGCCTTGCCGGGCGGCGCCTCGCCCGGCCTCGGTGTTGACGCATTTATTTCCTCACAGCCCCTAACCGAGAAACGGCCGGAGGATCTCCGCCTCGGCCTCGAGAGCCTTCCTCACGCCGGCGTCGATCTTCGCGAACGGAAGGAGCTTCATCCTGTCATAGCTCCAGGTTCCCTGGATCCGCCCATCGACGAGAAAGACCGGCTCGATCTGCGCGGCGGGCTTGAAGACCTTCTTGTAGTGGCGCTTGTCGAGGTAGAGGGAGTGGTCGCGGTGGCCGAGAAGGAAGACATCGAAGCGCGGGAGGAGCCGCGGGGGACCTCTCGTGGCCCGGGGAACGCCCGGCTTCACGCCCGCGTCCTTGAAGACCCTGGCCGCGTCGCCGACGCCCATCCCGGTCCAGTACGAGAAATCGCGCGGCGAGGAGGGCCCGTAGGCCGCGAGGTATCGCTTGAGCAGCTCGACCCGCGCCTCACGGACAGGGATCTTCCCGAGATCACTCTTCGGGGCCCAGCGCTCCCTGAGATCGAAGACGACCTCGGCCCCGCGCCGCCCCGCGTGGATCAAGAGCCCCTTGTACCCGAGGATGCGCAGGCCCCTTCCCCAGTGGAACGCTCGCGCGTTTGGAAGGTCGTTGCGTGTCATGGGCCCCTCTTCGAGCTTCCGGAGCATCGCCCGCTCGTTCGCCCGGATCTCGCGTGCGGAGAGGCCGTCCACGCGCTTCATGATCTTCTCCATGACGTCCGCCCAATCCCGCATGACGGCTCCGTAGAGGAGCGGGAGATCGCCGGAGTGGACCAGGTGGAGCGTCCCGCGAAGACACCAGACCTTGAGGAGCGTCTTCTGGACGTTCGTGAGCTTCTCCAGGTCAGGCACGCGCTCGATGCGCGCGGCGAGCGTCATCGCGGGAGTCGATGGGAGCTGCGCCTGGAGAGCGACGAGTCTCCTGATGACCTTGAGCGCCGGGCCGGCGTAGCGCCTGTCCAGGCACTGGGCGGCGAGCAGATCCTCCATGCGGGGGCGAGTCTACCCGCCTTCCCGGCGGCGATATTCATCCTTTCCGCTGGAGGGCCGCGGGAGGAGGTCCAGTCGCGCAGGCTTCCCGCGAGATCAGTAGACCCGGTGCCCGGAGAAGTTCGTGTAGGCCCAGGCGTCGAGCGTGGCGTTCCCATCGACCGTGGTGGTCGCGTTGGCCGTGTAGAAGTAGACCTCCACGTAGTCTCCCGCGGTGAGTGACAGGACAGCGGAGCCGCGGATGACCTGGAAGCCCCCCGTCCCGCTCGCGTAGCCGCTCCCGATGTTGACCTTGGTTCCTCCATTGACGTAGAGGGCGAGGCTCCAGCGGTCCAGGTCGGCGAGGCTGGAGAGTGCGACCCCGGCCGTGAACATGTACACGCCCGTGGCCGGGGCGGTGAAGCGATCGTTGACCGTGCTGAAGTCGCCGCCGCTGTCGAAGTCCTCCCCGTCGAACTCGGCCTTGAACCAGCCCGAAGCCACGGCGTCGTCGGCGGTGTTCCAGGCCATGAAGGCGATGTCCATGGCGGGCCGATCGACTTCTCCAGACATGTAGACCGGGCCCGAGAAGTACCCGGCCCAGTTCGTGTCGGCTCCGCTCGCCGTGCCGTAGACTCCATACGCGTACGAGGTCCCGTTCGCGTCCCCGACGGCCTGGCCGTAGACGCCGTACGTGTAGGCCGTGCCCGTGGCCCCGGTCAGGGTCTTCGATGAGTAGAAGTAGCCCGCGTAGTTGTAGGTCGTCGCCGCGGCGGTCACGCCGGTGTGAGTAATCCGCGCCTCGACCCCGTAGTTGTCGGCCCCGGTCGTGGTGTCGTCGGCGATGTCGGCTCTCAGTCCGACCAGGTCCGGCGCCGACGCCGACGCGGCGTTGGTCAGGCCCACGTAGGCCCCGTACGCCTCCCCGGCCCCTCCTCGAAACGTACCCGAGGCCTCGAACAGGGCGCCGCTGTTGCCGATATCCCCGGTCGCGTAGACGAGCCGGCCGGTCATCGTCGACACGCCCGTGGGCCCGGAGAGCCGGAATCCCTGGCCCGACGTCAGGCCGGTCGCGCTGACATCGAACAACGTGCCCGCCGTGACGGAGTTCGCGGTGAGGGAGTAGGCGGTCGCGGTCCCCGTATAGTCGTGGTCCATGATCCCGTTGACGAGGCGGAGATCCCCGGCGTTGAAGAACCCCGCCCAGTTGGTGGCCCCGCCCGAAGCCGAGGCGTAGAGCCCGTAGTTCGTTCCCGTCGTCACTCCCTGGGAGCTGACCCAGGCGCCATAGTTCGTCGTCGCGTTCGCGCCCGAGGCGAGACCATAGAGCGCGTAGTTCGTGGTCGTGCCCGTCGCGCTCGTCCCTGCCGCTTCCCCGGCCACAGCGAAGTTCGCCGTGATCGCCCCTGCGAGCGTCGAGGCGCCATCGACCCGGCCGATGACTCCGTAGCTCTGGAGTGTCAAGCCGTCCGAGCTGTTGTCGCCAGTGCTCGAGCGGCCATAGAGCGCCCGGTGATCCCCGTTCGCGTTGGAGGCCGCGCTGAGCCAACTCGATAGCCCCCCCGCGGCGCTCCCCGAGGAGTTCGTGAACGAGTAGAGCCACCCTGCCGCGACCGCCGCCGAGCTCGAATCCGTGGCGTCCTTGAGGAGGTAGAGCCGGTTTCCGCCGGAGTTGAAGATCTGCCCCGAGAGGTAGATGTCCTGCCATCTCAGGGTGGTGGTGCCCAGGTCGTACGAGTCGTCCGCTCCCGGAACGACCATCCCGTCGGACCGAATCCTCATCCGCTCCGCCAGCGCCCCGCCGGAGAGCGTGGAGAACGCGAGCGCTCCCGCTTCCGATCCGGCGGTCGCGGTGGTGAGGATCCCGCTCACCGATGCGGCCTGGTTCCAGGTTCCGCCCGTGTCCTCGGCGCGGAACTCGAGAGTTGAGCCGATGCCATTCGCGGCCGCTGCGCTGGTCATCCGGCTGACGGCGAGGACGCTCTCGGGAGTCGCGGAGGTGGAGTACTCCCCCTCGAAGAGCCCCCCCCAGTTCGAGGTCGCCCCGGAGGCATATCCGTACACGCCGATGTTGAGCGCCCCGGCACCGCCTCCCGTCGAGGAACCGTAGACCCCCATCTTCTGTGTCGAGGCGGCAGCGCCGGTGTGAGCCGCGTAGATCGCGTAGCCCGTACCCGCCGAGTAGCTTGTGCTGGCGTCGATCTGTCTCGCCGCGGAGCCGTAGATCTGCGCCGTGCCGCTGATCCGGTAGCTCGCCGACTGGTTGGACGCCGACTGATTCTGGATCGCGGTCCCGGTGGTCGTGATCGTGTCCCAACCCGAGCCGTTGTAGTAGAGGACGCTCCCGCCGGAATACCTCAAGTCCCCCGAGGACGGCGTCCCCGGGTTGTACGTGCCGAGCTGGAGGATCGCGTTGGAACCGAGCACGAACCGGGATGTCTCGATCCGGACCGTGGCGAGGGATCCGACCCCGGCGCTCGTCGTGACCACGAGACGAGGGACCTGGCTCGAGGTGTCCGTGGTCCTCAAGAAGAGCGAGTCGGACTGCGCCAGGAGCGGCCCCGGGCACCAGAGGGTCGCCAGAGCGGCCAGCATCAGGGCAGGGCGCTTCGTGGGCCTGGAGCGAAGCTTGCGGCGACCTTTGGGATCTTCGTACGCCGGCATGGGAGCCTCCCCTTGGGACGCATCAACTGCACCAACCGTATGAAGTACGCTACCGGAGCAGGGTCACCGTGTCAACCACCGGAGCGAGTCCACTCTGCCAACCTCGAACATCGAACGCCGTGCTCTGGACGTCGAAGTTCGACGTCCGAAGTTCTGGAGCACGAGCTTCGAAGATCCGCTTCGATCTGTAGCCTGAACGACGGTTGCCGTAGGAGCGCCTATCTTCTGACCGCCACGACTCGGAAGCCGACGTAGTTCACGCGGTCCTGTGGCCCGAGCGAAACATCCCGGAACTCGATCCGCGCGTCGTCCTCGGAGAGCGTCCAGTCCCCGCCTCGCACGACGGCATTCCCTCCGGGCGCGCCGGAGGAGGTCCAGTCGCGCAGGTTTCCCGCGAGATCCAGGACGCCGAAGACCGACCGGTCGAAGGGGGAGACGCCGGCCGGCTGGACGCCCGCGTGGCCGGCCGCGTCGGCAAGCCCGTCCTGGAACCGGTCGCCCCAGACAAACGCGCGCCCGTCCGCTCCCGAAGCGGCCCGCGCCCACTCCTCTTCGGATGGCAGGCGGTAGTCATAGAGGGGGTCCTTCGCGCTCTTCCATGCGAGGTAGGCGCCGGCGTCGTCCCGGCTCACGAAGTACGCGGGATGCCCGGCGGGGATCTCCCACCGCGCTGCGGGCCTCGCGTCGGCGAGAAACGCGGCGTATTCGATGGACGTCACGGGAGCTTCCCCGATGAGGAACCCTCGAGAAAGGACTCTCCGGTGCCTGGGCCAGGCGTCCTGTCCCTGCCCGCCCGCCAGGTAGGAACCCGGGGGGATCCAGACGAAGCCGCCGGGAAGATCCTCCGGCAGGGCTACCTCGATCCTCGAATCCCCGCAGCGCTCGACAAGCGCCGGAAACACGAACGCGCGCCCTCCGCGCGAAACCTCGAGCGCGTAGCTCCCGATCGGAAGCTCGATCGAAACTCCCTCGCTCGAGATTCCCTCCCGGACGACCTCCCGTCCGAACGGGTTCTCGCCGGTCTGGTACTCTACGAGGACACCGGTCGCGCCGAGCGGGAGGGGTCCAACGGCGAGCCGGCCGCGCGCGGCGAGGAGCTCCCGGGCGCTGGCGATCGCCGGATCGTCGGGTCCGAGGGCGCCCGGACCTGCCATCGCCCGGGCGAGCTCGCACGCGTGGCTCCAGGCCGGCGGCGGATCGCCTGCGCCGGAGGTGCGCCGCGCCTCCTCGACCTGGCGGCTCCGGAACGTGGCGCGCTCCGTGGCGAGAGCCTCGGCGAACGCCCACTCGAGTTCCTCCCGATCGAGTCGGGTATCGCATTCCCTCCCCGTCTCGCGCGCGAACGAGGACCCGAGCGTCTCGAGGTGGCTCCGCGCCTCGGCAACGGCTGCCTCCCAGGCGTCGCACGCTCGCGCGACAGCAGGATCGTTCGAGGGCCGGAAGACGAGCGGGTCGAGGCTCGCGAGTTTCCTCGCCTGCTCTTCCGCCTCCTGGGAGCTTCGAGGCTCCGTGTAGACCTTCTCGAAAGGAAGCGCGTACTCCGCGAGCCGCGCGAGCCGCTCCTCATGAGCGCTTCGCGAGTCCGCGAGAGACTTCTCCAGCCCGAGCTCCGATCGCTCTCGGAGGGCGAGGCGCTCCTTCTCCCCCTCCTCGGCCACGCTTCGTAGCGCCTGCGCTTCCAGAGCGGTCCGGACCGCCGCCGCCGCGCCGAGGCCCGCCGAGAGGAGAGCGAGCACGGCCACGGCAGCGGAGGCGACCGGCCGCTTGCGCACCCACGCCACGATCGCCAACGGAAGCGGCGAGCGGTAGACCGAGACCGGGGCTCGGGCGAGAAAAGCCGCGACATCATCGGCGAACTCGCCGGCCGTCCCGTATCTCTCCTCGGGGACCCTCGCGAGGGCCTTCATCGCGATGGCCGCGAGCGCGGGCGGCGCCTGCGGACCCGGCGGGGCGGGCGGCCCGGCGGCCATGCGGCGGAGGAACTCCGTCTTCGTCCTCGCGGGATACGGCCGCGCGCCGGAGAGGATCTCGTACAGGATCGCCCCGAGCCCGTGGACGTCCGCGGCCGGCCCGACCGGGAGCGAGCCCGCATCGAGCTGCTCCGGCGCCATGTACCCCGGGGTCCCCAGCATCGCCCCGGTCACCGTGAGCCTCCCGTGCGCCCAGGCATCGCCTTCCTCCTCGGGTTCGGGCCCCCCGGAGCCAAGGGCCACGAGGCCCCAGTCGACCACCCACGCCTCCCCGTGCTCGCCCAGCATGACGTTGGCCGGCTTGAGGTCGCGGTGGACGATCCCCCGGGAATGGGCGTGAGCGACCGCCCGGGCCGCCTGGACGAGGGCCCGGAGCGCGGTCTCGAGCGAGATCTCGGGGAGCGCTTCGGCCAGCGAGCGACCCTCGACCTTCATCATGGTGTAGTAGAGGCCGCCCCCGCGATCGACGTCCACCGTGTAGCAGGGAAGGATCCCCGGGTGTTCGAGCAGAGCGGTGGCCCGCGCCTCGGCCACGAACCGCCGGACGGCGCCGTCCGAGCGCTTCCCGAGCGCCTTGAGCGCGACCGCCCGGCCGAGCTCCCGGTCGAAGACCTCGTAGACGGCGCCCATACCCCCCCGGCCGAGGAGTTTCCGGAACTCGTAGCGGTCGGGAAGGAGCGCCGGGAAGTCGGCCTCGCCGGCTTCCGCCGGCGAGCTCCCGGATGGCCGGGGAGCGGTCGTGTCGCGCGTCGCGGCTCCCGCGGCCGGCCCGGTCTCCTTCTTCGTGGAGGGCGAGGGGGCGAGCGACTCGAGCGAGATCCCGGGGTCGGTCTCCCCCGCGTAGCTTTCGGCCCGCCGGCACCAGTGCCCCATCCGGTCCGCCGCGTCGCGCGGGAGCTCCGACCGATCGAGGGCGGCGAGGGCCTCGTCGATCCGGCCACGCGATGAGAGATAGCGGAGCGCGAAATCGACCGGATCTTCGCCCGCCCCCGCCGCGCGCGCAAGATCGGCCGGCAGAAACCCCAGCTCCGCGAGAAGGAGCGGGAATCGCGAGTCCGCGCGAGCGAGACTCCCTCTCTCCACTACACGCCTCTGACAGACCGCGCGAAGGCGAGGAGGAAGGCGAAGAGGAAAAGAAGCCAGACGAGGACGCTCGCGGCCGCCCAGACGGGGAAGGGCGCGGGGAGTGTGAGGGAGGCGTTCCCCTCCCCCCGACAGCCATCCGGGCTCTCCCCATGCAGGTCCGCGTAGGAGGGCTCCGCCAGGCGCCGCACGTCGCGCGTGTGGACTCGATAGACCGACCACCCGACCATCGCGAGGAGCAGGATCCCCTGTGCCGCGAAGAGGTAGGCGAGAAACGCCCCGTCGGGGAGCAGCTCCCAGCGGTAGGAGCGGGCGAGCCCCGCGAGCAGCGTGAGCTCCCACGGAGCAAGCGAGGTCACGAGCCAGGCGGCATAGCGGCGCCCCCCCCGGATCGTCCAGGCGGCCGCGAGGTGCGCGAGCGAGACGACCGACGAGAGGAGCGCGGCGAGCTTCCCGTACTCATGGGAGAAGATCGTGAGACCGAAGAGGAGCCAGGCGCCGGAGAGAGCGAGCAGGAGGAGCGCGATCGCGACGAGGTCGGATTCGGCCTCGAGATCCCTCTCCCCGGCGGCAAGCTCGCGGTTGGACATGTCCGATAGGGTACCGATTGCGGTCCGCAAGATCCGCTCCCGGCGAGGGTCCTCCGGATCTTGACAGGACCCAGACGTGCCCCTCATCTATTGGATTCTGGCCCGCGCGGACACCACGAGGAGGCGCTCGATGGGATCGAACAGCAAGGACCCGGAGTCCTACAACGAAGAAGGTCGCATCCGGAAGAAGTTCTACGAGGCCGAGCTCGAGAGGCTCCAGATCGAGCTCGTCAAGCTTCAGGAATGGGTGAAGCTCCGCGGTGTCAAGTTCGTCGCGATCTTCGAAGGGCGGGACGCGGCCGGCAAGGGGGGGGCGATCAAGACGATCACGGAATGCCTGAACCCGCGCTACTGCCGCGTCGTGGCCCTTGGCACCCCGACAGAACGCGAGAGGACCCAGTGGTACTTCCAGCGCTACGTTCCGCACCTTCCGGCCGCGGGGGAGATGGTCCTCTTCGACCGCAGCTGGTACAACCGCGGCGGGGTCGAGCGCGTCATGAACTTCTGCAGCGAGACCGAGTGGCGCGAGTTCTTCCGGAGCTGCCCCGAGTTCGAGCGCATGCTCATCCGTTCGAAGACCCACCTCCTCAAGTACTGGTTCTCGGTGAGCGACGAGGAACAGGAACGTCGCTTCCAGGATCGCATGCAGGATCCGACGAAGCGCTGGAAGATCAGCCCCATGGACCTCGAGAGCCGCGCGCGCTGGGTCGAGTACTCACGCGCCAAGGATGACATGTTCGCCCATACCGACATCGAGCAGGCCCCCTGGTGGGTCGTCGAGGCCGACGACAAGCGACGGGCGCGCCTGAACTGCATCCGCCATCTCCTGACGACGTTGCCCTACGAGGACCTGACTCCGGAGCCCATGGATCTTCCGCCCCGGCAAGCCGAATCCGACTATGTCCGGCCTCCGCTCTCCAACCAGCGTTTTGTGCCCGAGGTCTACTGACCCCCCGGGACCCGCAAGAAGTCCGGCATCTATGCAGCCTCCCCGGCGGCGCGCATCGAAGCCCGGCGCAGGGAAAGATCGAAGAGGAGGAGGAACAGGGCGGCGAATCCCAGGCCCACGACCAGGTCGGCGAAGCCCAACCCCGCTTCGGATCCATGCGCCGCCGGGACCACGAGGAGGAGGACATCGAGCCAGTGGGCGGCCACGACCACCGCCGCGACCGCGAGAAGGAGGGGCCGATTTCGCTTGGCCCGGGCGGGAAGGAGGAGGAAGGGGAAGGCAAGGCCGAGCAGGGCGGTGATCCAGAACCAGGGCGCCCATCCCGGCGAAAGGACGAGATGGTAGTGGCTCGTCTCCTCGGGGAAGTCCGCGTACCACGTGAGCATGAACTGGCAATACCAGAGGTATCCCCAGAACACGCTGAAGGCGAAGAGGAACTTGCCGAGGTCGTGCCGGTGCTCTATCCGGGCATCCGGCAAGACGAGAAGGACGAGGCCGGCGATGGCCCCGAGGCCTCCCGCGTAGACGCTCGAGAGGAGATACCACGGAAAGAGCGGCGTCGACCACTCGGGATCGAGCGACAGGATCCACGAGACCGAGGCGAGGGTGAACGTGAAGAGAAGAACGACGAGGAAGAGCGCGGAGGATCGGGCGCTCCGCCGGCCCGGTTCGCGCACGACGCGCCTCGCGAGCCAGGTCCAGAGGACGCCGTAGCCCACCACCTGGGCGTAGAAAAGGGAAGCGTTGAGGAAGAGAGTCCTCCGCGCGAGGTGATGGTCCCCTGCCACGGTCTCGGCGTTCGCCCAGGCGTAGAGATCGTCCAGCCCGAAGCCCGCGAGGAGAAGCAGGAGGCAGCCGGCCGGCAGGAACGCGACCATCGCCTCGGGGACGCGCCGGATCGAGGCGGACCACGCCGCTTTCGAGAGGCGCTCCACCGCAAGGAAGGCGGCCGCCGCGAGCGAAAGCGAGAGGAGATAGACGTCGCTCGCGAGGTAGACCCGCCAGGAACGTGCGGGATCCTCGGCGAGCGAGAGCGCGAAGGCCAGGGCGCCGGCAAGGACGAACCCCAGGAGCGCCATCCGGCCGCGACTCTTGACGATCATCCGCCCCCCTCGACGCGGACCTCGCCCGCCCCGCTCCCGGCGAGAAACTCCCGGACGCTCTCGACCTCTCCGGCGGGGACGTCGATCACCAGGACGAACCCGTCGTCCAGAGCCCGCGGCGAAGGATGGCGGGGGGCCCGGCCGGGCCAGAGGCGTTCCTGGGCGAAGAACACGAGGACCGTGCCGATCGCGGCGAAGAGGACCGTGAGCTCGAAGGCGATCGGCACCAGCGGAAGGATCGATCTCTCGTTCTTTCCGCCGAGTCGGGCCGGCCAGTCGATCGCCACCACCCAGAACTGGAAGAGGAGTGCCACCGCGAGACCCGTCGCCCCGAGGATCAGGGCGGCGTGCGGGAGGCGGTTCGCGCGGATCCCAAGCGCCTCGTCCAGGCCATGGACGGGATGCGGGGTGTAGGCGTCCCGCGGCGGGTGGCCTCGCTCGCGGGCGGCGCGCGCCGCCTCGACGAGAGAGCGCGGGTCGGGGAAGACGCCAACCACCGTCTTCGTGTCCGGTTGCATCAGTCGAGGACCCCCTTCACCTCCGCGATAGCGATGACGGGGCAGAAGCGGCAGAAGAGAAGGTAGAGCGTGAAGAAGAGGCCGAAGCTCCCGGCGAGGGTCCCGATCTCCACGTAGGTCGGGATGTAGGTCGCCCAGCTCGACGGCAGGTAGTCGCGATGGAGGGAGGTCATCACGATGACGAGCCTCTCGAACCACATCCCGATGTTGATCGCGATCGCGATGGGAAAGATGAGAGCCGGCGTGGTGCGGAAGCGGTGGAACCAGAAAGCTTGAGGGAGGACGACGTTGCAGGCGATCATCGTCCAGTACGTGAAGGCATATGGCCCGCGCATGCGGTTCACGAACGCGAAGATCTCGTAGGGGTTCCCGCTGTACCAGGCGAAGAAGAGCTCCGTGAAGTAGGCGAGCCCCATGATGAGCGAGGTCGTGAGCGTGATCCTGCACATGACGTCGAGGTGTCTCTTCGTCACGTAGGACTCGAGGTGCATGACCTTCCGGGCGACGAGCATGAGCGTGAGGACCATGGCGAAGCCGGAGAAGATCGCCCCGCACACGAAGTAGGGCGGGAGGATCGTCGCGTGCCAGCCCGGGATCACGCCCGTGGCGAAGTCGAAGCTCACCACCGTGTGGACGGAGACAACGAGCGGCGTCGAAAGACCGGCCAGGATGAGATAGACCGTCTCGTGGCGCGACCAGGCCCGGGCGGAGCCGTCCCAGCCGAGGCTCGCCGCCCCCAGGATGCGGCGGCGGAGCCCGGCCCGTGCGCGGTCCCGGAGCGTGGCGAGGTCGGGGATGAGGCCCACGTACCAGAACGTGAGCGAGACGAGGAAGTACGTGCTGATGGCGAACACGTCCCAGCCCAGCGCGCTCCGAAAATTGGGCCAGAGCGGCCCGCGGCTGTTCGGGTAGGGCAGGTTCCAGTAGAAGAACCACGGCCGCCCCATGTGGATGATCGGAAAGATCCCGGCGCACATCACCGCGAAGATGGTCATGGCCTCGGCGGCGCGGGCGATCGAGGTGCGCCAGCGCTGCTTGAAGAGGAGCAGGATGGCGCTGATCAGCGT
>JACQVV010000450.1 GCA_016209595.1 Planctomycetota bacterium | reverse complement strand
TGGTTTCCGCCCGTGGTCATTCGCCATCCCTGGCCTTGGGAAAGGTTTGCGTGTCAACATCCGCGATAAGAGCCGTATGCGTTAGTAGCGCACGTACGGATCCGTCCGGGGGGCGCCCCGCAAGGGGCGTCCCTACCGGGATCGGTCACGGAACACGACCACGGTCACGGACCACGCCCACGGCCGTCCGGTGCGATCCTGCGGCCTCCCCGCGACAACACGGGAACCGCATTGCCGCAGCGGGCCGCCCGTGACCGTGGACCGTGACCGTGGACCGTGACCGTGACCGTGTGGTAGAAAGCCGCGAAACTCCAGCCCAGGACTTTGTCCGTCGCCCTGGTCCCCACGACCGCTCCCTTGACGATCCCCTGTCCGGTCGCTAGCATCGTCCACGTTTTTGTTTGCGGCGGCACCGGCCCCGTTCCACTTGGGAGCGTTATCCGTTGGAGGATTTCGAGCGCTCGTACTGTCTCCTGTGCCCCGGACCGGTGAACGTCCGGCCGGAGGTTGCCTGCGCGCTGACCGCGTACGAGTTCTGCCACAGGGAAGAGGAGTTTTCCGCGCTCCTCTCGTCTCTGGAGGAGAAGCTCCTGGCGGTCGCGGGCGTCCGGCGACCGGAGCTCTGGGCGGCCGTCCTCGTCACCGGTTCCGGAACGGCCGCGAACGAGGCGGTTCTGTCGAGCGTCCCCGCGCCGGGCGAGCGGGTGTTGGTCCTCGCCAACGGCGAGTTCGGCGAGAGGCTCGCCGCGATCTCCCGCATCCACAACCCCGGGACGGAGTGCCTCGCGCAACCCTGGGGCCAGCCTCTCGACCTGGCGCGGGTCGAGGCGCACCTGGCGGCGCACCGGGTCGGGCTCGTCGCGATGGTCCACCACGAGACCTCGACCGGGATGAAGAACCCGGTCGAGACCGTCGGGCGCCTCGCCGCGCGGCACGGGGCGCGGCTCTTCGTGGACGGGGTCTCGAGTTTCTCCGCCGATCCCCTCGATCTGGACGCCTCGGGAGTCACCTTCCTTTCGAGTTCCGCCGGCAAGGCGCTGGGGGCCTACCCGGGGCTCTCCTTCGTCCTGGCGCCTCATGAGGCGTTCCGGTCGCTGGCGGGCAGGGAGCCGCGCAGCCGCTACCTCGACCTCCGCCGCCACTACGAGTTCGCCCGGGATCGCTCTCAGACCCCTCACACGCCGGCCATCCCGCTCTTCCTCGCCCTCCATCGCGCCCTCGAACTCGTGCTGGAAGAGGGCGTTTCCGAGCGCCACCGGCGCCTCGCGTCGCTGGCGACCCAAGCGCGACGGCGGATCGCGGAGCTCGGCCTCGCGGTCCTCGTACCGCCGGCGGACGCATCATCGGTCCTCACGAGCGTCGTCCTGCCCGGCGGCGTCTCTTTCGAGCGGCTTCGCACGGCGCTTCGCGAGCGGGGTTTCGTGATCTACGGCGGGAAAGGCCCGCTGGAGGGAAGGATCGTCCAGATCTCGACCGTCGGGGACGTTGGGCCCGATCGGTTCGACCTGTTCTTCGACTCGCTTGCCGGCGCCCTCGCCGCGGCTTCCGGGAAACGATCGGGGAACGCTGCGGTAGCGCCGGACGTAGGCGGCGACATAGAAGAACGCGGCCGCCCAGAAGAGCGCGAGTCCCAGGTGCGCCCCGGCGAGTCCCGCCCAGTGAAGCGCCCGCGCCGTGTCGTTCCCGTCGCCCCAGGGTTTCAGGATGTCGAGCGCGAGGACCAGGAAGGAGTAGAAGAGGACGTTCGTCGCGATCTTTCCCAGGAAGATCGAGTGGAGGGCGAACCCCTGCTGCGCCGCGCTCGCGCGTAGGGCCGTCACCCCGATGTCCCGCACGCCCCACAGAAGAAGGAGATAGAGCGGCCAGACTCGCGTTTCGACGGCCAGGCCGAATCCGGCCAGACACACGAAGAGGTCGGCCACGCCGTCCAGAAGCGCGCCGAGTTCCGTCACCCGACCCAGCCGGCGGGCGAGCCAACCGTCGAGGTAGTCGGTCGCCCCGGCGGCGATGCCCAGCGCGATGGCCGCCCAGGGGAAGCCGGCGAGGAACAGGGCCAGGGCCGCGAAGATCGCGACCATTCGAGAGAGAGAAAGGAGATTCGGGACGGTCCGCACGTCCCGCCAGAAGGCCGCGGGGCCGAAGCCCCGCGTTTCGATCGTCACAGGATCGCTCCGTCGTTACCGATACAGGATACCGCCCGGATGTCGCTCGAGAAGATCAGCATCGCCGTTTACGTCGCCATCATCCTCTTTCTTTCCATCTTCGGGCTGCACCGATACCTCATGATGTACCTTTTCGCCCGGCACAAGAAGGACGTGCCGCGGCCGGCCCGGAGGTTCGAGGAGCTCCCGCGCATCACCGTTCAGCTCCCGTTCTACAACGAGCTCCACGTCGCGGAACGCGCGATCGAATGGGCGTGCCGGCTGGAGTACCCCAGGGACAGGCTGGAGATCCAGGTCCTCGACGACTCGACCGACGAGACGACCGAGATCTGCCGCCGGAAGGTCCTCGAGGAGCAGCTCCAGGGAATCGACATCGACCTCCTCCACCGCGAGGATCGCTCCGAGTTCAAGGCTGGGGCGCTGAAGGAGGGCCTGAAGGTCGCCCAGGGCGAGTTCGTCGCGATCTTCGACGCCGACTTCCTCCCCCCGCCGGGGATCCTCCATGAGATGGTCCACTACCTCGCCGATCCCGAGGTGGGGATGGTGCAGTCGCGGTGGGGGCATGAGAACCGCGAGTACTCGGCGCTCACCGAGGTCCAGGCGATCTTCCTCGACGGCCACGTGGTGATCGAGCAGACGGCGCGGAACCGCTCGGGGCGCTTCTTCAACTTCGACGGCACGGCCGGGATGTGGCGAAAGAGCGCGATCGAGGCCGGCGGCGGCTGGCAGGGCGACACGCTCGGCGAGGACGTCGATCTCTCCTTCCGCACCCAGCTCGCCGGATACCGGTTCGTGTTCCTGAAAGATCTCGTCTGCCCGGCCGAGCTCCCGGTGGACATGAACTCCTTCAAGAGCCAGCAGAGGCGCTGGGTGAAGGGGCACTGTCAGATCGTGCGGAAGCTCCTCGCGCGGATCCTCCGCTCGCACGCGACCTTCGCTCAGAAGTCGGAGGCGGCGATCCAGCTCCTGCGGGTCTTCAGCTATCCGTGCGTCGTCGTGCTCATGCTCCTGATGCTCCCCATGATCCGGATCGAGGGCGCGGAGAGAGGGTGGGCCTGGCTCTGGTTCGACCTTCCCGTCTTCCTCGCGTCGACCACGTCGGTCCTCTCCTTCTATCTCTACAGCCAGCGCGAATCGGGCGTGCCCTGGAAGCCGAGGGTCCCGTACCTGCCTCTCCTCATCTCCGTGGGGGTGGGGATCTCGCTCTCGAACACCCAGGCGATCCTCTCCGCGCTCGCGAAGAAGAAGACCGAGTTCATCCGCACGCCCAAGTACGGCGTCCGCGCCCGGGCGGACCGCTGGCTCCACAAGCGCTACGACGGCGTCGTGGGGCTCCTCCCCGCCCTGGAGATCGCGTTCGGGATCTACCAGGCGGCGGCCATGATCGAAGCGATCCGCCTGGGGCGCTGGCTCTCGCTGCCCTTCCTCTTCCTGTTCACGCTCGGGTTCCTCTACGTCGGGATCCTGTCCATCGCGCAGCCCGTGATGCGGCGGCTCGAGCGGCGCAAGGTCGAGGAAGTGGAGGCGCTCGTCGAGGCCCCGTCGCGGGACGAGGTCGCGCTGGGGTAATACAACGTTCGGATGAGATCTACCTCCGGACCTCGCCGGAATCCAGGACCGTCCCCTGCTCGTTCACGGCGCGGTACGCCATCTTCCTTCCTTCCACGTCGACGACGAGTATCGTGCGCTGGGTCGTGATGAGTTTCACGGAGTAGGGGTTCTTGTTCTCGATCGTGGGGGCGAGCTTCCCCGTCGCGATCTGGATATAAGGCACCCCGTTCCGGACGCTCCGCTCGTAGAACTTGTCGTGGGCGTAGAGGACGAGATCCACGCCGTACTTCTCCAGGATCGGGAGGAGGACGTTCTCCCCCCAGACCCGGTCCATCCAGCGGCTCCGCGGTCCGGAACTCATCGTCGGATGGTGGTAGAAGGCGACAGTGAAAACGGGGTCGTCGACTCCGTCGGTTGCCCGGGCGAGCTCCCGCTCCAGCCAGGGCAGCTCTTCGTCCCGGATCTTCTGCTCGTTCCCTCCCTTGTTGTAGGTCGAGTCGATCGCGAAGAACTGCACGTGCCCCCACTCGAACGTGTACCACTGCTCGGTGGGACCGGGGTTGGCGACGATGTCGAAATACCCCCAGCCGGCGTCGTCCGAGTAGTTGTGGTTGGAGAAGCACATGTAGAGGGGGAGCGCGTGGTAAAAGCTCTTCCCGGCGTCGAAGTAGGTCCTCCAGTCGCCGAGGTCGCTTCCCGCGTCCACCTGATCGGCCGCGTCCACGACGAAACTCGCGCCGGAGGCCGCGACGACGGAGGAGAAGTTCGAGACGAGCGAGTGGTTGTGGTTCTCCCCCATCGCGAGGAACGTGAACTTCTTCCCGGCCAGGCCATCGGCCCGGGAGATCGCGGTCGAGAAGGGTCCGCCCGACTTCTGGAAGACGATCTGTCCGTTCGCGTCGCGGGAGGTTGCCCGGTAGAAGTACGCCGTGCCCGGGACGAGTCCGGAGAGCGCGATCTCGTGCTTCTCGGAGGCCTGGCCGGACAGGGCGCGCTGCCCGAGCTGTGGGGTCGTCCCGTACTCGACGAGCGAGTCCGAGGCGACGGATGTCCGCCAGCAGACGGTCGCGCCGGTTCCGGAGACCGACTGGAGGTAGGGGCCGAAGGTCTCCTGCGTCGTGAAGCCCGGCGGCTTCGTTTTGTGGAAGCAGGCCCCGGCGGCGACAAGGGCGAGGGCGAGACTCGCGGCGACGGCTCTCTTCACGCTGGGAACTCCCTGGACGGAGTTTGGAGGGGAGGGGATCTAGCAAGTCTAGTGCCGCGGCTGGATGATACGACGGCTTCTGGAGTTACGTAGTTCTGGCCCAACGCTTCGGCGTGGCGTTTCGTAACGCCATTACGAAGCGTCACGCAAGCGCGGGCAGCCCGCTTGACGTTCGGCCCGAACCCGGCCTAGAGTAGCGGCCTGCCTTCTTCCAGGAGACCGCCGCCATGAAGAGGACGCTCGCGATCTTCGCCCTCCTTTCTCTCCCCGTCTTGGCCGGCGAGGTCTCCGTGATCCGCCTCCCCGACGGCGGAATGATCCCCGACCTGGCGCTTGGCGAGGACGGGACTCTCCACGCCGTCTTCGGCCGCCGCGGCGGCGGGAGCGGGGGGAACGCCTTCTACGCACGCGCCGAGCGGCCGGGGGCTGCGTGGGGAGAGGCCGTACGGATCGATTCCCAGGACGGATCGTGCACCTTGGGGATGGAACGAGGGCCCCGGATCGCGCTCGGTAAAGAAGGGACCATTCACGCCCTCTGGCAGGGACGAAACGCCGTCTGTCACTCGCGCTCGACGGACGGCGGGAAGACCTGGTCGGAGGCGAGGAATCTCGTCGACGCGGACGTGGGGATCGACAGCCCGGCGATCGCCGCCGACGGCAAGGGGAACGTCTGGGCGATCTGGATCGACAGCCGGCAGGGGGACGACCCGAAGAGCCCCACGTCGGGGACCCTCTTCCTTGCCCGCTCCGAGGACGACGGCGCCACCTGGAGCGCGAACTACGCCGCGCGCTACCCGTACGAGGGGCGCGCCTGCGCCTGCTGCTCGCTCGAGGCGGGAGTGAACCAGGCCGGGAGGCTCCTCGTGGCGTTCCGCGGCGCGCTCCAGGGCTTCCGGGACGTCTATCTCCTGGAGGGTGACGCAAGGGGAGAAGGGTTCCAGTCGCTCCGTGTCTCCGAGGACAACTGGCGGATGAACGAGTGCCCGATGGACGGGCCCGCCGTCTCGCTGGAGAAGGGTAGCCGGAAACTCCTCGTGGCCTGGCGATCCCGCGACGAGGTCTACCACGCCGGAAGCGCCGATGGCCGCCGCTTCTCCGAGCGGGCCGCCCCGGCGGTCCCGGGCGGTGAGCGCCGCTACCCGGGGGTCGCCTTCGGCGCCTCGGGCGAGTACTTCTTCGCCTGGGTCGAGGGGGGCGAGGTCGTCTGGGAGCTCCGGAGCCGGTCCGGGAAGGTCTCGAGAAGCGGCCGCGAGTCCGGGTTGCCCGGCCGGACCCGGTTCGCCGTCCTCGCCGGGCCGGACGGGGCGTTCTTCCTTGTGTACTGAGGGAGCGTTGACCCCAGGAGCCCGCGCGACTACGATGCTGTGACCATGGCGATCCGCCTCCTCGCCGTCCTCGTCCCCGTCCTGACGCTCCCCGCGATCCTCGCACAGGAGGATGGAGCGCCCCCCGTTCCGGGAGACGAACCGGACGCACGGACAGACTTCATAGCCGCCAAAGTGAACGACGAGTTCGTCACGAGCTACGAGGTGATGAAGAAGATCGAGTCCGCGATCAAGGAGATCGAGGGCAACGAGCTCCTCAACGAGGAGGAGAAGCGCCGCCAGAAGCGTTTCCTCTGGAATGCGGAGCTCCGGGAGCGCGTCGAGGAGAGGCTCATGCTCCAGGCGGCCGAAAAGCTCGACGTCAAGGTCGCGCCCGAGGACGTGGAGAAAGAAGTCGAGGAGCAGGCCTCCGAGATCGGAGGCATGGAGAAGCTCCTGGAGATCATCTCCGACCAGGGGATGGACCTCACGGAGTTCCAGGAGGGCATCCGCAAGCAGAAGATCAGCCAGGAGCTCCTGATGAGGAAGTTCGGCCTTGCCGGCGAGAAGACCCAGGCGAGGACGGGGATCGACATGTTCATCAGCCCCCAGGAGATCCGGCGCTTCTACGATCGAAACCGGGAGCAGTTCGTCGAACCGCAAAGGGCGAAGATCCGCCAGCTCGTGCTCTACTCCGGGAAGGTCGGGGACGTTCCCGCGACCCTGGATCTCGCCCGGTCGATCGTTCTCCAGCTGCGCCAGGGAGCCGATTTCGCGGAGCTCGCGCGGCAGTACTCCCACGGACCCGGCGCGAAGGAAGGGGGCGGTTGGCCAACGGAAGTCGTGGACGGCAAGGAGGTTTGGGCGTATCTCAAGCCTGGCACGGCGCGTCCGGAGGTCGAGCAGGCGGCTTTTTCGCTCGCAGCGGGTGAGGTGAGCGAGCCCATCCCGGTCCAGATCGGCCTCCGGACGGTGGTTTTTGTCGTCCAGGTCGTGGAATCGATTCCGGCGCGAGTCCTCTCTTTGCGAGAGGTCCAGAGCTCGATCCGGGACTCCCTGTACGAGAAGAAGTTCCATACCAGCGTGCAGGGCATCAAGCGCGAACTCCTTCGGGAAGCGTATATCTGGCCGCCGAACCTATTTACGTCGATCGAAGAGGAGTGAAAAAAAATCCTCCGCAGGCGAACCAGGGCGGGGGAATGGACGTTCAACGCTAGCGCTCCGGGCGAGGGTCCCGGGGCAGTCCGAGGGACGACTACGGGATCGGAAGGGACTGCCGATGGCCGAACAGTACGACGACGAAGAAGTCTACGAAGAAGAAGCGGAAGATGGGGGCGGTAACCAGCCGCTCCACGAGCTCCTCTCCCACGCGCCCTGGTGGATGATCTCGGTTTTCATCCACGCCATCGCGCTCATCGTGATCATGCTCCTTTCCGACGAGCCGCCGCCGCCGCCCCAGGTGACCGAGTTCACGGCCACCCTGGAGAACGAGGCGGAGATCCCTCCGGAGGAGAAAGAGGAAGCCTGGGAGGAGGAGAAGGAGCTCGACCCGGAGAAGGAGCCGACGGAGCACCCGGTCCAGAAGGACAATGCGGTCGAGTCCGACCACAACGAGACCGACAACGACGACGAGCACCGGGAGAACAAGGGCGAGGACATGGACGCCATGTCCGACACCCCGTTCAAGGGCAAGTCGACCAACACCGCGATCGGTTTGGGTGGCGGGGCGTCCGGCGCGTTCGGCGGCCGGTTCGGCGGCAAGGAGAACCTGGTCGCTTCCGGTGGCGGACGTGGCACGCAGAGCGCCGTGGACATGGGGCTCCGCTGGCTGGCCGCGCACCAGGACAAGTCGCGCGGCATGTGGGACTCCGACGACTTCCAGGCCCAGTGCAAGAAGAACACCTGCTCCGGCCGCGGCGCGGAGTGGTGCGATCCCGGCCAGACCGGCCTCGCGCTGCTTGCCTTCCTTGGGGCGGGCCACACCCACCAGCAGGGAAAGTACCAGGAGACGGTCAAGCTCGCCCTCCAGTACCTCAAGGACATCCAGGACCAGGAGGGGTGCTTCGGTCCGCGCAACAACAACTACATGTACAACCACGCGATCGCCTGCCTCTCGATGGCCGAGGCGTACGGGATGACGAAGTCCCCGCTCCTCAAGGAAGCCGCGCAGAAGGGGATCGACTTCATCGTCTCGGCCCAGAACCCCGGCTTCGGCTGGCGGTACAAGACGAAGCCCGGCGACAACGACACCTCCGTCAGCGGGTGGGTAATCATGGCCCTGAAGAGCGCGAAGGTCGCGGAGCTCTCCGTCCCCTCGGACGGCTTTGTGGGAGCCAAGAACTGGCTCGACTCGGTGACGGACGACCAGTACTACCGCACCGGCTACATCCAGCGCGGCGACACGGGCGCGCGGCTCCGGGACCAGATCGGGAAGTTCTCGCCGGCCGAGTCCTGCTCCGCGATCTCGATCATGTCTCGCGTCTTCATGGGCTCCGAGCGCGGGGAGCCGCTCCTCAAGGGGCAGGGCGATCTCCTCTCCCAGAGCCTCCCGACCTGGGACACGAACGGCGGGCCGGGCGGGACGAGCAAGATCGACTTCTACTACTGGTACTACGGCACGCTCGCCATGTTCCAGCTGGGCGGCGACTACTGGAAGACCTGGAACGAGTCGATGAAGACCGCGATCGTGAGCCACCAGAGGAAGGACGGCGACGAGCGCGGCTCCTGGGACCCCATCGACGCGTGGGGCAGCGAGGGCGGCCGGGTCTACGCGACGTCCGTCAACGTCCTGTCGCTCGAGATCTACTACCGGTACGAGCGCGTGTTCAAGTAGAGAGCGCGTTCCCCCCGAACGAACTCTGAGAACCGGGCCGCCCGCCAGGGCGGCCTGGTTTTTTTTAGCTCCCCTTCCGAACCCGCATGGATCTCCTGACGTTCACCTCCATAGAACCACTGAACGGAAGGAGCGAGCCATGGCCGAGTCCTACGACGACGAGGGGATCTACGAGGAAGAAGTGCCGGAGGGCGGCGGCGGAGAGCCCCTTCACGAGCTCCTGTCTCACGCGCCGTGGTGGATGGTCTCGGTCTTCGTCCACGCCGTGGCGCTGATCGTCATCATGCTCCTCTCGAGCGCGCCGCCGGCGCCCCACGTGGTGACCTCGTTCGAGGTCAGCATGCTGAACGACGAGACGATCCCCCCCGACGATCAGGAAGAGGCATGGGAGGAAGAGAAGGAGCTCGACCCGGAGAAGGAGCCGGTCGAGGATCCCGTCCACAAGCCGAACGCTGAGGTCTCGGACCATCCGGAATCCGACGTCGACAAGGACTTCAAGGAGAATCTGGGCAAGAACGAGAACGCCATCTCCGATACGGAGTGCAATGCGAAGTCGACCCATACCACATTCGGTCTCGGCGCGGGCGCGGCCGGCGCCTTCACGGGCCGGGGCGGCGGAGCAGACCGTGCAGAACGAGGCGACGGAAGGGGTACGAAGCGCCCCACAGACGATGGTCTCCGGTGGCTCGCCGCGCACCAGGACAAGGCGCGCGGGTGCTGGGACTCCGACGACTTCCAGGCCCAGTGCAAGAACAACACCTGCTCCGGCCGCGGCGTTGACTGGGGCGACCCCGGCGTGACGGGCATCGCGCTGCTCGCGTTCCTCGGCGCGGGAAACACGAACCAGAAGGGAAAGTACAAGGAGACGGTGAAGCTCGGCCTCAAATACCTGACCGAAATTCAGGACGACGACGGCTGCTTCGGCCCGCGAGGCAAGATCTCCATGTACAACCACGCCATCGCCGCGCTCGCCATGGCCGAGGCGTTCGGGATGACGGAGTCGGGTCTCCTCAAGGATCCGGCGCAGAAGGGGATCGACTTCCTCGTCTCGGCGCAGAACCCCGGCTTCGGCTGGCGATACACCGCCAAACCCGGCGACAACGACACCTCCGTCACCGGGTGGGCGGTCATGGCCCTGAAG
>JACQVV010000434.1 GCA_016209595.1 Planctomycetota bacterium | reverse complement strand
GGGCCCTTGTCGGTCAGGGCGAGTTCTCGAAGGTCATGGATCTCGAGTCCCTGGTGAGTATGGCGATCACGAGCTCCTGGGCGATCACGATCGACCTCTACGAGGCGGAGCCCGAGGAGGACCGCCGGCTCTACCTCGAGGACGAGCGGAGAGCGGGTCCGGCGGAGGAATCGCGGATTGAGGGGTACTTCTGGGCCGTGGCTCAGGCCGATCCGACCGTCCGGGAGGCCGGGGTCCAGGGGCTCGTGGAGGCCGGCGCGCCGGTCCTTTCCCGGGTCAGGGAGCGCCTCGCGGGCTCCTCTGGCGCGGAGAAGGAGGCGCTGGAGAAGGTGGTGGCTGGCATCGAAGCTCAGGACTCCCGGCGCGAGCGCCGGGAAGTTGTGCGCTCGCTCGCCAAGGCCTATTTGGGGAAGGACCGGGCGCTCTTCGCGCGCCTCCGGCGGCAGAGGAAGCTCGAGGTCGGAGTCCTGGAGGAGATCCTCGCCGACGCCGGCGAGGGCCTCGCGGCACGACGGCTGGCCGCAAAGGCGCTCGCGGACATTCGAACGGAGGATGGCCTCGCGGCGGCGCGGGAGCTCGTCGCCTCGGGGGAGCTCCTGCCCGGGGCGATGGTCGCGGCGGCGCTCGTCGATGCGGGGTTCGTCGTGCGCCGCGACGCACTCGTCCGCTTCCTGAAAGCTCCCGATCCGATGGTTCGCGGTCTCGCGATCCTGTCGCTTCCCCCGACTGCCGACGCGACGGGGGATCTCGTGGACGCGCTCGCGGACGCGGACGAACGGGTTCGCCTCCACGCCGCCGCGCGGCTGGCCAGGACCCAGGACCGGAGGGCGCAGGACGTGGTCATCGCCGGCCGGGAATCCGGCGACCCGCGCTCGCGGCGATTGTCCATCCGGGCCCTCGTGCAGCTCGGTCAGGGGGTCGGCGCGCCCCACCCGAGCGTGGCCTCCGCGCTCACGCGGAGCCTGCAGGACGACGACCCGATTGTGCGGCGCGACGCGGCGATCGCGCTCGGCGAGCTCCGGATCCAGTCCGCCGGTCCGTCCCTCATCGGGCGGCTCGAACAGGAGCACCGGCAGGACGTGAAGGTCCAGGTGATCCTTGCCCTCACCAACCTCGCCGACCGCGAAGCCGTGAAGGTCCTCAAGCCCGTTCTCTTCGATACGAAGCAGGACCCCGTGATCCGCGGGGCGAGCTTCTTCTACTTCTTCCGGAACAACCTCCTCGATGGGGAGGTTGCGATGGGGATGATGCAGCTCTTCCGACCCGAGGAGGACTGGGTGATCCGGGTCGTAGCCCTCGTGGTGATGGGAATGGAGGTCCCCAAGTACCCGATGCTCGCGCCGCTCCTCATGCCCCACCTAGACGCCGAGGACCCGCGGGTCCGCGGAGGGGCGGCGGCGGGGCTCACCCGGATCGCGAATTCCCCGGCCGCGAACATCGGAGAGGCCCTCTTCAAGCGCCTCCAGGATTCCCACGAGTTCGTGCGAGGGGCGGCGGCCGGGGCGCTCGTCTACCGCTTCGCACACGGGCTCGAAACGGAGAACGAGACGTTCCGGACGCTCGTCGAGACCGACGCCGCCGTGCGGCGCGGTGCGTCCGCGGCTTACTACCGGATTTCCGTGTGGAGGGGCTACACGCCCGGCGCCACGCCCGTGGAGCAGGCCGAGAACAAGGTCCGGTACCTCGAACGGGCGATGGAACTCCGGCCGGACGAGCGGGACTACCCGCTCCTTCTCGCTCAGATCCTGGCCGGCCCCGGTGGCCTCGGGAGGTATGACGAAGCCCTCGTCTGGATCGACAGGGCGGTCGGGGCGATCCCCGACGACTCGGAGCTCCTCGCCTGGCGTGCGTTCGTGCGAATCATGCTCGGGCGTCCGAAAGAGGCCGCCGGGGATCTGGAGAAGATGGTGGCCGAGGAGAACCCGCCGAGCTGGGCCTGGCGGCTCCTGGGCGAGGCCCGGTCGCGGGCGGAGGAACCCGAGGTTGCCGCCGACGCGATGCGGACCTTCTGGCTCCTCGAGCCCGGAAACCTCGACGGCCAACGTGTGGTCGCCGAGGCGTTGCTCAAGGCCAAGCGCTACGTCCCCTTGCTGGACATGATGGACGACGCCTGCTACCGCTGGCCGGAGCAGGGCTACCTCCACTGGCTCCGGGCGCGGACCGCGGCCGGGCTGGGGCAAGTCGAGGTCGCTCTCGCGGCGCTTCGCGACGCCAAGGCGGTGGGATGCCCGGATCTCGCCCAGTCGCGCGAAGCGCCGGAGTTCGCGGGGCTGGTTGGGAGGCCGGAGTTAGATTCGATCCACCGGTAGCGATCCATGGCCCTCGCCGCCTACGCCGTCACCGTGGCCCTCTTCTGGGTGGCGGCTGGTGTGCTTTCCTGGCTTTCGTGGCGGAACGAGGCGCTAGGTGGCCATCCGTTTTTCCTCTTCCCGGGTCTCCTGGTGGGGTGGCTCCTGGGCGTCGCTGCGGCGTACTTCGCGGTGCAGACAGGGTTGGGGCTCCTCATCACCATGTGGGGGGTCGCGTTCGGCGGCCTGCTGCTCGCGCCGTTTGCCGTCAAGGTCGGGCTCTTCGCCTACGACGGGGCCCGGCGATGGCTCGCGAGCGAGGCAAACCTCCGCGTCCCTTCCACCTACGACCGGGCGGAAGCGGCCGAGAAGGCTCGCCAGTGGGACCGGGCGATCCGGCTCTACCGCGAGGCGAGCCTGCGCGACCCGAGCGACGCGGTGTTCCGGCTCCGGATCGCCGAGGTCGAATATCGCCGCGGGCGTCTCGCCGAGGCTGCCGCGGCCTGCCGCGAAGCCCTGCCGTTTCTCTCCGGGCGGGAGCGGGCCGCGACCATCTTCCGGATCAGCGAGTTCGAGACGGAAAGAGGTCGACCGGACGTTGCCCGGGGGCTGCTGGAGGAGTACCTGGAGTCGGAGCCGGACGACCAGCTAAAAGATTACGCGCGGTCACGGCTTCGCACGATGGGGGCGCGGTAGGGGCCGGGATTGTCCCGGCCCTCGAGCGGCGGGGGACAAGCCCCCGCCCTACTCCGCGAGGTTCCCCTGATTTTGCGCCCACCAGGTCTCCCAGCGTTCGACCGCTGGGGCGCGCGCCTCGGGGGAAGCCTTCGGGTCATAGTCGAAGTCCTGGCTGAAGCTCCCCGCAAGCGTCTGGATCGCGGCGCACCGGACGAGCGTCTCATCGTGACGCAGGGCCAGGATGAGCAGCGAGACTCCGTCGTATTCCTCCATCATGCAAAGAGATGCGGCGCACTCGAGGCGGACCAGAATGTCCGGATCACCCAGGCGCAAACGCAACCCATCGATTGCCTCACGGTCTCTGATGTGTCCGAGGCAATAAGCGCAACCTCTTCGTATGTTAGAGTTTGTGGAACCGAGATTCTCGATCAGATGAGGCACGGCCTTCGGTCCGTACTGCTCGACCAGCCGCTGGCAGACTCTGGCCCAAGTGGGTCCAGTTTGTACACCAAGGTTGTCGATCAGCCAGCGGATCTGGTTTTCGTCCTCGGGAGTGAGCTCATCGTGTCCACATCCGTAGACAGTGCAGGCGAGAGTACAGACTGCAAAGAACTTGCAAAGAGCCTGTTTCAAGACTTGCCCTCGGTGCCTCCAGCGTCCCAGACTGAGCTACGGGCGCATCGAACCCCTTCCCCTCTCGAAGACTAGCACGGACCCGCGGATTTTCAAGAGCCGACAGGAAGGGTCTGCGGTGTCCAACCGTTGAAGGGAATGAAGAGCCGGTTCGAGAGGTACAGGAGTTGCTGGAGAAGAAAAACACCTAGCGGTGAAACCTTTCCTGGCCGAAACCGATCTATAGGGTAGAACCGCAATGTGCGGCGAGACGTTCTTCCCCGTGTCCCGGCGGTGACAGGCCCGAGCGCGAGCTTCCTCCCATGCAGTCCGAAAAGACACTCGAAACGTACCTGAAGGAAATCAACCGGATCCCGCTTCTCACGGCCGACCTCGAGAAGAGGCTGGCCGAGCGGGTGCAGCGGGGGGACCTCCAGGCGCGCCAGGAGATGATCAAGGCGAACCTCCGCCTCGTGGTCAACATCGCGAAGCGATACGTCGCTTGCGGGCTGCCTCTTCAGGACCTCATCGAGGAAGGAAACCTCGGCCTGGTCAAGGCGGTCGAGCGGTTCGACCCCACGAAGGGTTGCCGGTTCTCGACGTACGCGACCTGGTGGATCAAGCAGGCGATCCGCCGAACGCTCACGGACACGAGCAAGGTCGTCCGCATCCCGAGCTACATGCGCGAGATGATCCAGGAGTACGAGGAGACCCAGAACCGACTGGCGAACCGAAGCGGCTTCCGGCCGACAATCGGAGAGGTCGCCCGCGAGATGCGGCGTGCTCCCAAGCACACCGAGCTCACTGGCAACGCCATCCGGGCCTCGCAGACGCTCGGGCAGATCCAGAGCCTCGACCGGATCATCGAGAAGAAGGACGTGATCGAGGACCGGCGCGAGCAGGGGCTCCTCGAGCACGAGGACCGGGAGCGGCTGGAAATCCTCCTTCAGGGCCTGGACGAGCGGAAGCAGAAGATCCTGAAGCTCCGCTTCGGGATCGACGGCGACGGCCCGATGACCCTCCAGGAGATCAGCGAGATCGTTCACCTCTCCCGCGAGCGCGTACGGCAGCTCATCAAGGAGTCGCTCGACCAGCTCCGGCAGGTCGCCGGGAAGGCCGGGTCGTCTCGGAAGAACCGTCTCGGCCAGCGGCGCCGGCGCGCGAGGTCGATCGTCGCACGGGCAAGATAGGGGGGGGCGGGGCCGGATCTCGGCCCCGCTCCCGCTCGGCGGATGGGCATTCGGCGCCGATTCCGGGCCCTTCGGCTGCCTGGCTGCGCAGCCGTTTGACTTCACGACCCGGCGGCCATAGAATCCTCGGATGTGCGGGAGGGTTCTCCGGAGTAGGTCCAGAGCCTGGCGTCGCCTCCAGCGTCCGGGGTCGCGCAAGCGCTCCAGGCATCGTAAAGACGGCCGGAGAACATGGGTCGGGCACCCTCGTCCCCTCGGCCGCTAGCCCATGGACATCGGATCGGCAATCATCGGAGACGTGGTGATCCTGGAGCTGGCTCTCCAGGCCGGTCAGTCCGATGCGTCCGGGTCCAGGGCATTCCGGGAGACTCTCGTGGGTCGGCTCGGTGACCTCCGGAAGCTCTTGATCGATCTCTCCGGTGTGGAGTATCTCAACAGCCGGCTCCTCGGGATCCTTGTCTCGGGCGTCAACGCTGCGATCGAGCGTGGCGCGGAGGTGCGGCTCATCGGGATGCGCCCCGCGATCCGGGAGGTCTTCCGGGTCACCCGGCTCGACCGGATCTACGAGATCCGGGACAGCAGGGAAGATGCCCTGGCCTCATACTCGACCGACTCGGGTGCGGCTGTATGACCGCGATCGGCTTCGCGAGCCTGCTCGTCGACGGCATGCCCGATGAGGTGAAGGCGCTGGGAGGGCCGTGGGCGTCGATCGCGAACCGCGTGTCCGGGTTGACCGAGGATCTCGAGAAGGACTTTCGCTTCGGCCAGAGCGTGATCCGTCTGGCGGGAACCTACCGGATGGGCGGGAACGTGAAGGGGGGGACCTCCACGATGTGGTATCCCTCGAACCGGCTGGAGTATCGGGCCTACGATCGCTGGAGGCGACTCGAGGGGATCCCGAGGAAGAAGGACCGTCGAGCGTTCAAGGCGCTGCTCTCACTCTGCGAACGGTGGAGGATCGGGATTCGCGCGGCGAACGGTGCGACCGGGGCGGAGGTTGGACGGGCGGTGCCGCATCTCGGGTACGTCTTCCGCGCGGCGGAGAAGGTCCTCTCGCAGCTTCCCCCCTCGCACCTCGAGCGGCCGGAGCTCGCGGGAGTACAGTTCGGAGGCTGGGGGCCGGACGCGGCGAAGGGGTCGGCCTACGACAAGAACTGGGTCCTGCTGTACGACTTCGCGCTCGAGGGAGCACGCAGGACCTTCCTCGGCCTCCTGCTCCACGAGCTCGGACACGCTCAGGAGCACGCGTTCGGCGAGGAGGAACGGGCGCGGTTGTCGTCCGCCTACTCGGTCTTGGCCGAGCACTCCGCGTTCCTGGGCGTCGAGTTCCTGCTGGACGCGAAGACGAGGCAGATCCTCCAGCTCTTCGCTTTCAACGAGTTCCTTGCCGAGACCTACATGATCTACGTCTCGCAGGGAGGGCGCCTCCGTGGCTACGTCAACTCGCTGGACGGGCCGGTGGGGACCGCGTGGCGGACGGTCTACGAGGTCTTCCGGGATGCCTTCTGCGGGCTGGAGTACGTGTGACCGTGGCCTACACCCTCGAGCGCGCCCAGATCGGCGACGTCACGGTGCTCTCGCTCTCGGGCCGATTCGGCCAGGACGCGGCCGAGGAGCTCCTCGCGAAGGTGACGGCCCTCGCGGTCGGGGTGGGGATCGTCGTGGACCTCTCGGGCGTCGAGTACATCTCGTCCGCCGCCATCGGCTGCCTCGTCCAGATCGGCGTGGATCGCGGGGCCGTGATCGCCGCGCCGTCGGAGGCCGTCCGGCGTACGTTCGAGCTCGCGGAGGTCGGCGCGTTCCTTCGCATTTTACCCGGACTGGATGAGGCGCGGGCGGCGGCGACCGGGCGATCGAGCCGGAGGGGACCGGCGTGACCCGCAGCGACGAACCTCGGTCCGGTTCGACTCCCGATCCGACCCGTCCGGGGGAGGTGGATGCCGAGGGAGGGGGAAGGATCGAGATCGAACGGCCCCTCAGCGACTGGGTGGAACTCACCGCGCCCAGCGAGACCAAGGTGCTGGAGCGCCTGGAGGATCTCTTCGACCACCTCTACCATGCGAAGATCCCCGAGCGAGAGCGCGACCATCTGAAGATGGCTCTTCGCGAGGTGTGCGGGAACGCGATCGAGTGGGGGAACCGGGGCGACTCTAGCCGCAAGATCCACGTGAGCTACTGTCTCTTCCCGGAGAAGATCGTCTTCAAGATCGAGGACGAGGGGGAAGGTTTCGACCCGGCCCAGGTCTTCGATCCATCCAGGGACCACATGGAGGGGGTCAGCCGCCGGGTTGCGGAGAACAAGCGGTTCGGGGGCTACGGGATGCTCATGGTCCGCAACATTATGGACGAGGTGATCTACAGCTCGAAGGGGAACGTGGTCATCCTCTCCAAGACCCTTCCCACCTGACGGTTCCGTGATCGAGCTCCTCTGCAAGTCCTGCCAGGCGCCCGTCCGCGCGGCCACGGTGGACGATCTGCCGGCGCTGCGTTGCACGAACTGCTCGCTGGCCTTCGGGTTCCCGGCGCAACGAAACGACCAGGCAACACTCCTGTGCATCGCGGGGGACTTCGAGGGGAGCGAGTTCCCGATCGCGGACGAGGTCTCCTTCGGCCGGGCGCCGGGGAACACGGTGAAGCTCCGGGAGCTCAAGGTCAGCCGGCGCCACGCCGCCGTGAGGCGGGAGGGGAACCAGTTCTTCGTCGAGGACATGCAGTCGGGCAACGGTACCTACGTGAACGATCGGCTGGTGAGCCGGCAGGAGCTCCGGCACGGCGACCTGGTCAAGATCGCGACCACGGTCTTTGCCGTGCGGCTGCCGGGCGGCAGGGCGAGGGATACGCAGCGGGACAGCCAGCTCGTGATCGGCGAGAAGTCCATCTTCGAGCAGACCAAGTTCGAGCTGGAGTACAAGAGCCACCAGACGTTGCTCGCGCCGACCGTCCGGGGCGGGACGAAGGAGGTCGAGGCCCTCGCCAAGGCCAACGACAAGTTGCGGATCATCTACGAGGTGACGAACAAGATCTCGTCGATCCTGAACCTCGAGACCTTGCTTCAAGAAGTCCTCAGGGTCGTCTTCGAGATCATCCCGGCCGACCGGGGAGCGATCCTGCTCGTCGACGAGGAGAGCCAAGAGCTCCAGAGCTCCGTCGTCAAGCTCCGCGAGGACCTCGATCCTTCGGAGGCCCTCATCATCAGCCGCTCGATCGTGAGCAAGGTCGTCCAGGACCGGAAGAGCCTTCTGACATCGGACACCCAGGTCGACGATCGCTTCGCGGCGGTGCAGTCGATCATCAGCCAGGGGATCCGCTCGGCCATGAGCGTTCCCCTCATCTGCCGCGACAACCTCCTCGGAGTCCTGCACATCGACTCCTCGCGGCGCAGCGACGCATTCAACGAGGACAACTTGCAGCTCTTGACGGGGATCGCCGGCCAGGCTGCGATCGCGATCGAGAACGCGAAGCTCCTGGCCCGGATCGAGCGGGAGTCCCAGATGCGGTCGGACCTCCAGCGCTACCTCTCGCCCGCCCTGGTCGACCAGGTGGTCACCAAGAAGATCCGGCTCGACATGGGGGGGACCCTGCGGAAGGTGACGATCCTCTTCTCCGACATCCGGGAGTTCACGCCGCTGTCCGAGCAGATCCCGGCCCAGGAAGTCGTCTCCACCATGAACCGGTATTTCGAGGTCATGGTGGACGTCATTTTCAAATACGGCGGGACGCTCGACAAGTTCATCGGGGACGCGACGATGGCCGTCTGGGGGACGCCCGTCGCGCATCCGTTGGATCCGCTCCTGGCCGTCCGGGCCGCGCTGGACATGCAGAAGGAGCTCTTCGTCCTGAATTGCCGCTTTCGGTCCGAGGACCGCCGGCCCCTGCGCATGGGGATCGGTGTCAACACCGGGGAAGTGGTGAGCGGCAACATGGGCTCGACCAAGCGCATGGAGTACACGGTCATCGGAAAGGAGGTCAACCTCGCCCAGAGGATCGAGACCCTGACCCGGGCGAACCAGATCTTCATCAGCGAGGCGACCTACAACGAGATCAAGGACTGGGTGCGAGTGATCGAACTCGACCCCACGACAGTCAAGGGGATCAAGGGACCGATCCGGGTCTACTACCTCCTCGCCGCGCGGGTCGACGACGACGAGGGGGACGAGCGCAGGGAGCACGAACGGTACAAGTTCTTCGTCCCCGCGGTCGCGATCCACGAGAGGTCGGGCGAGACGATGGAATCGGCGGTCGTGGACGTGAGCCGTGGCGGCCTCGGCATGCAGCTCTTGCTCCACCCCTCGCACAAGATCGAACAGGGGGACGCGCTCCGGGTGCGCCTCGCGATGGAGGGGTTCGGGGACCTGGGCGAGAACCGAGGGGTCGTGGTGCACAAGAACTCGGTCTTCGAGACCGACGATCTCAATCTGGCCCAGGTTGGCTTCCATTTCACGGAGGTGGGGGAGTACTTCGAATACCTGTTCTCGGGGGAGGGGCCGCTCACGGCGCGGCTCCAGTCCTCGAAGGCGTGACGGGCGATGAAGGGGCACGGGGTGTTTACAGGCCAACTGGAAAGTCATTTGGGCTGCGCGCGGCTCTTTCGGCCGATCTCTTCGTTGCTCGGGCGCGGCGTAGCAGGGCTACGCCTCGGGGG
>JACQVV010000433.1 GCA_016209595.1 Planctomycetota bacterium | reverse complement strand
GGGCGAAGCTCCGCCAGGGCCTGGACCACTCGCCCGGCCGCCTCCCCCGGCTCGGGGCAGCACCCCGGCCACCCGACCCAGACGTACCCGGGGACCGACCCGGACGGTGGAGGGTCGGCCGCGGGGGCCGAGCTCTTGAGGTAGTCGAGGTACGCGCTCAAGCCCGACACGAGGCCCCCGACGCTCGGCTCGAACCGGTAGCCGGTTTCGTCCCGCCGGATCGTGAAGGGGAGCCGGTTCGACACGACGAGGATCCGCTCGCCCTTCATGGGCGGCGATCCCCCGAGTCCTTCGACGTCCTGGGCGACGTTGCCGGGGGCCGCGGAACCCTCTGACGATAGCCGCTCCCCGGGAAGGGGCACTCTCGCATCCGAAGAACCTCCACGACGGTGGAGGAGAGGACCCCCCCGCGACCCGGGAGGTTCTTCCTCTCCGACGCCTACGGGGTTAGCTGACGGGCTCGGGTGGAAGAGTCACCCTACGCGAACTTGCGATTCGCCCCCAAGGCTTGGTTCCCCCGCTCCCGAGACACCGGGATTCGGCGGCAAGTAGAGAGGATAAGGCCTTCCTGCCGCGTAGTCAAGCGAGGTGGGGTGCATGCGAGGTGACACGGAGGGGGGGCTCGCCGATTGCGCGAGGCTTGTCGAGTGGAAGGCCAGGAACCGCTTGACGCGCGTGCCCGGCGGGGTACACTTTGCCGCGCAAAGGAATGTTCTTTGCGCCGCAAAGTGGAGGAGAGTGGCCGTGGCTGAAAGGCTCTGGATTCCCCGTGCGATGCGCGTCGCCCCGAGGCTCGACACGACCGTGCGGCCCGGGCCGCCGCGACCGCGACACGCGCTCCTCATCAATCCCTTCTACTCCAAGGACCCGCACGCGAGCTTCGGAAAGCACGTCCTGACCCCAACGCTCGCGCTCACCTCCGTCGCAGGGGCCACGCCGCCCGGGTGGGAGGTCCGGTACTGGGACGAGAACCTCCTTCAGGGGGCGCCGCCGTGGAAGCCGTTCCCCCAGGTCGTGGGGATCACGGTGCACCTCACGTTCGCTCGGAGGGCGTACGAGATCGCCCGCTGGTACAGGGAGCGCGGGGCGATCGTCGTCCTCGGCGGGCTACACGTGCTCTCGTGCCCGGACGAAGCCGCGCCCCATGCCGACGCGCTGGCCGTGGGCGAGGGCGTGCAACTGTGGGGGAGAATTCTCCGAGACGTCGAGGCAGGGCGGCTCCAACGGGTCTACCGGGGAAGCTACCGATCGGCCTTCGAGGACGAGCCCGCGCCGCGCCGCAATCTCCTACCGCGAGGCTCGTTCCTGACCACGACGAGCCTCATCGCGACGCGCGGGTGCCACAGCCGCTGCGAGTTCTGCTACCTCTCGACCGAAGGGCTCCGGATGCCCTACCGGATGCGCGACCCCCGGCAGGTGGCGAAGGAATTCCTCGCCGACGGACAGCCGTACGCCGTCTTCATCGACAACAACCTCGGGTCGAGGCCCGAGTATCTTCGGAGCCTGTGCCGCACGCTCGCTCCGCTCGAACGGATCTGGAGCGCGGCGGTGTCGATCGACGTGACGGACGATCCCTCCCTGGTGCGCGACATGGCGCTCGCCGGCTGCACGGGGGTGTTCGTGGGGTTCGAGTCGCTGTCGGAGGAAAACATCCGGGACGCCGGAAAGAAGAGTCCGCGGCCCGAGGACTACGCGCGGCGCATCGCGATCCTCCACGAGAACGGGATCCAGGTGAACGGGAGCTTCGTCCTCGGATTCGACCAGGATGGCGCCGACGTCTTCGACCGGACCGTGGCATGGATCGAGGAAAACCGGCTCGAGTGCGCAACGTTTCACATCCTGACGCCTTATCCCGGGACTCCGCTCTTCGCTCGGATGGAGGCCGAGGGCCGGATCCTCCACCGGAACTGGGATCTGTACGACACCGCACATGTCGTTTTCCGGCCCGCGCGAATGACCCCGGACGAGCTCGCCTCCGGCTACGCCGCGTGCTACCGGCGCCTCTTCTCGCACGGCTCGATCTGGCGGCGGCGGCCGGCGGACCGGAGCGCGGTGCTCCCGTACCTCGCGATGTCGTACCTCTACAAGAGGTCGAACGCCTTGTGGTACGTCCTGATCCGCCACCGGTGGACCGCGTCGGTCTGGCGCTTTCTCGTCGAGTGGACCCGGCGCCGGCACATCGCCTTTCGCCGTTCGATCGCCGGGAGACCGGCGCGCCGCGCGAGCACGGTCGTATCGGCGAGAGTGTGAGCCGATGGATGTGCTCTTAGGAGAGAACCTTCGCGAGCTTCGCCACGTCCTTCTTTTCCGTCGTTGAGAGCACGAGGAGTCCCTTTCCCTTCCCCGTTCCGGTCACGTAGGCGGCGTCCAGGTTGATCCCGTGCAGGGCCACGTGTTCGGCGATCCGGGCCGCCTCGCCGCGCCGGTCGGGGATCGGTCCCGCGACAACCTTGTTCGTCTGCACGCGGCGGAGCCCGGCCTTCTTGAGCGCCGCCTTGGCCTTCCGGATGTCGGAAGGGAGAAAGTGGACGAAACCGAGCTCCGGTCCCATCGCGTAGGCCACGAACGCTCGCACGTCGATGCCGCCCGTCGCGACCACTCGCAGGAGGCACGCCAGCGCACCGGGCTCGTTCTTCACCTCGACCTGGAGTTCCTCTTTCACCTGGAAGGCCATGGGTTCTCCTCCTTTTCTGGGGTTTCCGGAAAGGGAGCAGGCTAGCCGGGGCGCCGCCTGTCCGCAAGTCCTAGCCGCCGTTGAGGGAGCGGCGGAGCGCTCGGCCGGCGACCCGCGTGATCACGACCGTGACCGCGACCGTCGCGGCAAAGCCCGCGGCGAGAAGGGCGTGCCCCCACGGTCCGGCATCTGGCCGCAACCCGCTCGCGAGCTCGGCCACGCTCGTCACGAGCGAACCCAGGTAGACGACGAGGATCGTCGCGGGGAGCATCCCCAGGAAAGAGGCGAAAACGTAATCGCGAAGGCGCACGCGGGTGAGACCGAGCGCGTAGTTAGGACGGCAGGCTGGAGACCGGAGGCTGGAGACCGGAGGAAAAACCGGCGATGCGCACTCGGCTCTTCCTCCAGCCTACAGCCTCCAGCCTTAGGGGCTGTGAGGAAATAAATGCGTCAACACCGAGGCCGAGCGAGGCGCCGCCAGGCAAGGCGCGCCGACGAAACAACCTAACGGAG
>JACQVV010000029.1 GCA_016209595.1 Planctomycetota bacterium | reverse complement strand
ACCTTGAACTGGAGCTCGTCGATGTAGTGGAAGTTGAGCCAGGCGTCGCGGATGTTGTTGGTCGCGGTGTTGAGCTCGAACTGGACCCTGAACTCATGGTACTTCCAGAGCTTCCCCTGGATCGACGGCCGCCACTCGTTCAGGAAGAAGGTGTTGGTGGGGGGGTAGCTTGTGGGGAACCAGCGGCTGTCGGCCTGGCCGTACCCGGCGATCTCCAGGCGGAACTTGTCGTCGGTCGAGCCCATGAAGAACTTGCCATCGTAGCCCGCTTTCCAGTCGGTGAGCTCACCCTTTTTCTTCTTCTCCTCGAGGTACTTGTCGACCGCGGCGTCAATTCGCGCCGGATCGACCTCCCCCTGCCGTTCCCGGAGCGTCTGGATCGTGGCGCCCTGATCGGCGATCGTCCTCTGCTGGTCCCGGACGAGGCGTTCGAGCTCCCGGAGTCTGTCCTCGACCGTGGGCGGCGTCTCCTGGGCGAAGACCCAACCCCCGGCGGCGAGGATGAGCGCCGTGACGAGGGTGAACACCAGAGGCGCGGTTCGCATCGTTCCGTCCCTTCTTCTCGCGCGGCAGCGCATCACCGCAACTGGAGCTTGGCGGTGGAGAGTGTGAGACAAAGACAGCTACGCACCGGGCGTGTCCATTGCACGATGGGGACAGCGATCGTAGCGCTCCCCGGGCCGGAGCTTCCGGGGAGTCTTGTCGAACACCTCGCGGATGTGGAAAACGTAGCCGAAGGGGTAATCGGGCTGCTGGATATGGAACTTCTCGGATTCGAAGAGGAGCCGCATGCCGCGGATGAAGCGGAAGGCCGCGTCGCGAGGACCCACGAACTCGACCTCGCAATTGAATTGATAGCTTGGGTACTTGGGCCATGGGCCGGTGAAGAGCAGTGTCGCGCGGGGATCGGCCACGAGGTTCCGGCAGAGGCAGCCCCGGAAGATCTCGATCGATCCGAGCGCCCCGCGGTCGATCCACTCGGGGTTGTCGTAGAGGGAGCGCGCGACGGCGATCCTCTCGGCGCGCGTCTCCTGAGGAGAGCGCCCCTGGCAGCGATCGAGGCAGGCTTCGACTCGCGCGACGAGAGGCGCGAGGTATTCGGCCGACGGGAGGAGCCCAACGCCCTTGGTGGCCGAGTGAATGGGGAAGGATGCACCCGCGCCATTCAAGGTGCTCACCACGGGGAGATGGCCCGCGCTGGTCCTCGGGGTCTCGCCCCGTTCGAGGGCTTCGTAGATGGCACGCCGCTCGTCGCACTGCCAAAGCACGAACACTCCGGGCATTGTGACCGTCGCCGCGGGGTTTCGGAGATCCATGCCGCCTCCTATTCCTCTCCCTTCCTCTTTCGTTGCGCCTCCTGGGTCAGGTGCTCCACGTGGTGCGCGATGGCCCACATCTCGGAGAGATCCGCGGGGTCATCGAGCTGGTCGAGCTGGCTGGGCATGGGCGTACCGGGGACGCCCGTGAGCAAGAGGCGCACCGTATCCGAGGGCAGCCAGCCGGCCTTGCGGTATGCCGCGCCCAGGGTGAAGTCCCGCGGGTCGATGTGGCGCTTCATGTAGTCCTCGAGCTCCGGCACCTTGGGGCCGTCGCCCCGACCTCCCTCTCCGTGGCACTGCCGGCAATCGTACTTCCCCTCGTAGAGTTCCCGCCCGCGCGCGACCGGGTCCCCCTCGAGAACCGGCTCGGCACCCACCTCGATCCCCTGGGGCGCGCCGAACCTGTCCCAGTCCGGATAGAACGTCTTCAGGTAATGGACCAGGGCCCAGCGGTCGCCCTCGGAGAGATAGCGGAACGAGGGCATGCCGTAGGTGGGGAACCCCGCCGTGATGGACCGGAACAGGTCGAGGTCGGCCGGCATGCCGTCCTGCACCGTCGTGCGGAACTTGTACAGCCCGCGCGTGAAGTCCCGCGGCGGAGTGTCGAGGTAGAGGGAGGCCGGGCCGTCGCCCCTGCCCTCCCAGCCATGGCAGGTGGCGCAGCGTTGGTGGTAGAGCTGTTCGCCCCGGAACAGCAGCTCGTCGCTGGGCGCCACGGGCGCGGCCGTGGCTTCGAGCCAGTGGAGGAGGCCTGGAGGTCCTGCCGCTCTCCCTTCATTCTCGTCGGCGGCCACGACGAGGGCGAGCCCGAGGAGGAGCACGGCGGCCGCGGCGAGACGGGCGTTCTTCTTCGTCGGCACGGGCGGCTCTCCTCTAGATGATGGTTCGCGGCGCGAAGGTCATCTTCTCGAACGACTCCTTGTACGGCGACGGACCGATCTTCTCGATCCGGCCTTTGCCCAGCTTGAACCGGTACCGGTCGGTGATGGGGTCCGGGACGCGATGGACGAGGCTGTTGGCGGGGCTCCCGAGGTCGAGGAAGTTGGTGAACACGAGCCCGGGCTGGACGGCGCCCGTGACGATCGCCACCCCCTCGCACTCGCCCTTGCCGATCCGAATGAGGCCTTCCTTCTCGAGCTCGGTGTAGCTCGGGATCTCGGTGAACACGAAGCCGCCCGTCTGGATGAGGACGTCGTCGTTCGTGATCCGCACCCGGTCCCCCGACTCGATGCCGAGGCGCGCCGCGTCCTCGGGATGGATCTCCACCCACTGCTCGGGCCAGCGCTGCTGGATGTAGGGCCGCCGGGCGTCGTCGAACGCGCTCTGCCAGACCTCGTTGATCCGGCCGTTGGTGACCCAGAACTCGCCCTCCCGCGGCCGGATCCGCTCGTAGAAGTCGGCGAACAGGCTCCACGGCGTCTTGTGCAACAGCCCCTTCCCGCTGTGCGTGTTGAAGGCGGTCATCCACTTCATGTGGACCGTGGGGCCCTCGGGGTCGCCCATGTCGAGCGCCGGATCGTGGAGGCGCTTGGTGCCCGCGATCCCTCCCGGGTAGCGCGGATCGGAGAAGTGGCCGGCGTACTCGAGGTACTCTCTCGGCTCCGTGAAGCGGGAGCGGTAGCGCACCGGCGTCTGGATGCCCGGGGTCCCGAGCTGCCGGAGGAGCTCGTGGCCTTTCATGCCGATCTTCCCGGCATACCAGACGATGGGGTGGTAGTTGAGGACTCCCTGGCGGCCCGAGCGCGCGGCCTTCTCGAAGACGTCGTTGGAGTCCTTCCAGTCGAAGTCGGCGAACCCCATCTTCTGGGCGAACCTGCTGATGATCTGCCAGTCCGGCAACGCCTCGCCCGGAGGGTCGCAGAACTTGCTGTAGAGGCGGAGTCTCCGCTCGCCGTTGGCGCGCGAGAAGTCGCACTCCCCCCAGGTGGCGGCCGGCAGGACGAGGTCGGCGAACTCGGTGCCCATGGGCGGCCGGAGGTAGATGTCCTGGAAGACCACGGCCATCCCGCCCGAATCGACGCGCCTCTTCAGGGCCTCCACGGCCGCCTCCCGCTCGGCCCTCTCGATCCTGTGCTCGCTCCCCGCGGTGGCCCGACGGAAGGTCGCGGCGAGTTCCGCGCTCGCGGCCATCGCCTGGCACCAGGTCGTGCCGATGACATAGGCCATGCGGAGCTTGCCTGCCTCCACCCAGCGGTCGAGGTCGATCTCCTGCTTGCGGCGTCCGGCGAACTTGTTCGGGCTCTGCACGCGGGGGTAGTCGGCGCCGCCGTACCAGCCGCGTTGGTGGCCGCCCATGCGGCTCACCACCTGGCCGGGCCGGTTGCCGGCGCCACAGACTAGGGCGAGGGCGGCATAGCTCGCGGTGTTCAGGTAGTTGTTGGACCAGTAGCAGCCCTTCTCGAGTGCGAAGGAGGTCCGCGGGCGCCTCCCGCCGGCGGGCTTGGCCACCATCTCGGCCGCGGCCGCGATTTTCTCGGCAGGGATGCCGGTGGTCCGTGACGCCCACGAGAGCTCGGCCTCGGGAAGAGCCAAGAGCCACTTGCGGTACTCCTCGTAGCTCGCGCCGAGATTCCCCCAGGTGGTCCGCCATTGCCACGGCGTGTTGCGCGTGCCGCGGCCGAAGCCCGAGTCGATCTCCCAGCGGTTGGCGACGTGCTCTGCCAGGAACTCCGCGTCCTCCCAGCCGTTCTCGAGGATGATCCGGGCCATGGCAATGTGGAGCACGGCGTCCGTTCCCGGGAGGATCTGGAGGAAGAGACCACCCGTCTTCTCGGCCCAGGCCGCGCCGGTGGTCTTGCGGGGCAGCACCATGATGAGCTTGTGGGGGTAGCCCTTCATGAGCCACTCGGTGAACAGGACCGTCTTGGTCTCGAAGGGGTCGGTGCCGCTTACCATGACGACCTCGGCCATGCGCCAGTCGTCGTAACTCGCGCTGAAGGCGTTGAACCCGGCGTCGTCGAGGCCGGCGGTGTCATTGCCGGGGCCGGGCTTGTCGTGAGGGCCGTAGGCGGGGGTCTGGACGGCCTCGAAGGCGAGCTTCGATATGGCGTAGGTGTTCTCGAAGTACTGGTACGAATAGGTCTTCATTCCCCAGGCCGACTCGCCGAACTTCCGGATGACGTACTTCGACAGATCGGCCATCACGTCGAGGGCCAGGTCCCACGAGACCTGGACCAGCTCGCCGTTCACCCGCATCAAGGGGTGGGCGAGGCGGTCCCGGGTGGGTCCGTCCGGGTTGTAGACCTTCTGCGCGAGGCAGCCGCCGCGGATCGAGTGGTTGCCCCCCTTGTTGACCACCGTCGCGTCGCCGTCGGGGACCACGATGACGTGGTGCTTCTTGCCGTTCACCTGGCAATAGTTGTGCTGGTTGGGACTCGCCCAGCGGCCGGAGAGGGCCGGCGCGGGGTAGTCGATGCCGAACGCGTTGTCCGCCGCGCGGAGGCCGCCCTCCTTCCCGTCGGGCCACACATAGGCCTTGTAGCCGCAGCCGACGATGCAGTAGTCGCAGGCCGTGGTGTGGACCGTCGCGTCGGCCGGCGGGATCGGAACGTGGTCGGCCGGTTCGTAGTCGTTGGGCATCTCTACCCTTCCTTCACGAAAGCCAGGTTCGAGGGGTAACCATAGATGAGGCCGAGGATGCCCACGGCGTACAGGACACCGTCCTTCTCCTCCAGCACGACTTGTGGCAGGGCCTCCGTCGCGTGGCCGGCCACGACCATGCCATGGCGCGTCAGGTCAAAGGTGGTGAGGTGCAGAGGGCAGGGTCCCGCGACCTTCCACCGGGCGTCGTAGGACCGGCGGAGGAGCCCCCCCTGGTGCGGGCAGAGGGTGTTGAAGGCGACGATGTCCTGGTCCGGGCCCACCCCTCCGCCGGCCTTCGTCCCGAGCCGGATCAAGAAGGAGATCGAGTGGGGGCCGTCGTCGGGGTACTGGAACTCGAGCGGCCTGTCCACTTCGAGGTCCGCGAGGCGGGCGATCCGTTTCTTCGGATAGGCGGCGAACTTTCCCTTTCTGTCCTCGTCATCCGCAAAGACACGCCCCGGGAAGAGATCCCCGAGGACGACCGTCATTGCTCCGGCGCCTCCCGCCAGGAGGAAGCGGCGGCGGGAGAGGCAGAGCGGGGTTTCAGCGTTCGACCGGGACATAGGGCATCCCCTTCTCGGGCTCGGGGTCTTGGACGATGAGGGGCTCCGGGGGACTCAGGCTGTCGAGAAAGGCCAGGAGGTCGGCCTTCTCGGCCCCGGTGAGGTCGAGGGGCACAAGGAGCGGGCTCTTGTTCGGGCTCATCCCGCCGCCCTTGTCGTAGAAGTCGACCACCTCATCGAGGGTCTCGAACACGCCGTTGTGCATGTACGGAAAGGTGAAGCGCGTGTAGCGCAGGGGAGGCGTGCGGAAGGCGCCCTTGTCCATTTCCCGCTTGGTCGTGTAGTAGAGGCCGAGGTCGGTGTGGGCCCCGCGGTAGACCTCCTCGGGCACGCCCCGGCTGTAGTGCTGGAAGCGGAGCGAGATCTGGCCGAGGTGGTCCTCCTCGAAGAACGAGTTCTCCGGCACGTCGAGGGCATGGAATCGTTCGTCGGAGAGGAGTGCCCCGTTGTGGCAGCGGATGCAGCGGGCCTTGCCCTCGAAGAGGGTTTTCCCCCGGACCGCTTGCTCCGGCAGAGCCGAAGGGTCGCCTCGCATGTAGCGGTCGAAGGGCGTGTTGCTGCTTGTGACCAAGGCGCGCTCGAAGGTGGCGATGGCCCGGAGGACGTAGTTAAAGGTCGGCCGCTCGCAGCCGTAGGCCTCCTGGAATAGCGCCACGTACTGGGGTATTTGGGCCAACCGCTCCTCGATCATGACGGGGTCCCCGTTCCCGGCCAGGTTGCCCGTGATGGCGCTCGCGGCCTGGCTTTCGAGCGATGTCGACTCGCCCGCCCAGAAGAGCTTCGCCAGGTAGGCGGTGTTGACGACGGTCTGGCTGTTCCGCCAGTGGCGCGTGCCGGGGTAGCCGGTGGAGATGCCCTGCTCGTCTCCCCAGCCCTTCGCGGGATCGTGGCAGCTCACACAGCCGATCTCCGTGTCGCCACTCAAGCGCTTGTCGAAGAACAAGAGCTTCCCGAGCTCCACCTTGGCGGGGGTGATTGGGTTGTCCCGCGGCACCGGCGGCGTCTCCGGGAGGGCCGCGAGCGGCGGGAAGGCCTCCTCCGGGCTTGCCGCGCCGCCGTTCTGCGTCGGTCCCCGTTCGGCGGGGGTGGGGGCGACCTCGCCTTTCCCATCCGACCCTTCGTCCTCGTCGCCACTGCCGCACCCGCCGAGCGCGAGAGCGAGGGCGGCGAACAGGACGGCGATGGCTCTCATGCTAGTTCTCCCCCAGCTTCCGGAGCTGGTAGTCGGGGACCTTGGGGCGAGCGTACGGCGGAGGCGCGGGGCTCGAGAGGCTATCCAGAAAGGCCATGAGGTCGTTCTTCTCGTCCGGCGCGAGCCCGAGGTCCCACTTCGCGTCGTAGAAGCCCACCACGTCCGCGAGGGTCGCGAGGCCCCCGTCGTGCATGTACGGGGCGGTGCGTCCCACCTCCCAGAGGCTCGGCACACGGAAGCCGCCCCGGTCCTTGTCGTTCTGCGTGACGCTCTCGCGCCCCGGATCCTCCCTGAGGCTCGCATACGCCGAGACGCCCAGCGTCTTCGTGAAGCGACGGAAGGTGATGTGCCGCTCGGGCGTCGCGAAGATGTCAGCGTTGGTCGGAGTGCCCAGGGCAACGAAACTCTCGCTCGTGAGCATGGGGCCGTTGTGACAGTTCGCGCAGCGAGCCTTCCCGCGGAAGAGCGCCAGCCCCCGAGTCGCGGATTCATCGAGCGCGTTCTCCTCGCCCCGCAGGTAGCGGTCGAAGGGCACGTCCGTCGAGACGAGGGTGGTGACGAAGGCCGACACCGCGTCCAGGATCCGCCCGTAGCTCGGCTCCCCGCCCGAGGCGTCGCGGAAGCGCCGCTCGTACTCCGGGACCTGCCGCATGCGCTCGATCAAGAGCCGCCCGTCGGCCTGCATGAAGTGGGCCTCGCTCAGGTGGTCCCGGACCATCGTGGGGAGATCGTTCCCGGGCAAACGGCCGTCCCAGTAGAGCCACTTCCGGTTGGCCACGTTCGCGAGCGAGGGCGTGTTCCGGAAATACAGGGAGCCCGGGTAGCCCTTCGAGAGGGCGAGCCCGTCGGTCCAGGCCCGGTCGGGATCGTGGCAGTCGGCGCACGAGATCGTCGCGTCGCCTCCCAGGCGCTTGTCGAAGAACAGGAGCTCCCCGAGCTCGACCCTCGCCAGGTTCGGCGCCGCCGGCCCGGCCGGCAGGGGGCCCAGCTCCATCTCCTGTGCCGCGGCGGCCAGGGCCAAGGCGCAAAGCGTGAAGAGCGCGGTCAATGGGGTCCACTTCATCGCAGGTCTCCATGGCGATCGGGACTGGGAGGGCGAGTTGCAAGAAGCGTGCCCTGGAGAGCCGCCTTCCGGGTGTCACAAACGACTACCCAACAGTTGGTTACGGAGTTCATTCACACGCTCCCCTCTCCGCGGAATCCTCCCCGCGGCAGGACTGACCAGGGGGCCCAGGTTGCTCTCGCACCCCGCGCCCCAATGGACGGGGGCGCATGGAGTTGCGACCCGCCAGGGGCGCTTTGACCAGAGAGGCGACCTTGACCACCGGTTCAGGCCTTCCGCAGGGAGCGGCGCGCTTCCTGCATCAGCGCGGCGGTCACGCGCTCGATCCCTTCCCGGCGGGCGTGCGCCTCGACGACCTTCTTCACGACGCTGCGGACGAAGAAGGGCACGCGGGCCAGGCGTTCCGCGGCCTCATCGCTCCACTCGACGACCGCGCCAGGCGCCGGGTCGGGGCGGCGTAGAGTCGGGTCGGGACGATGCGCGCACCACGGGTCCTCCCCGAGCGGGTCGCCGGACAAGGCCAGGGCCCGGGCGCGGCAGCCGCCGCACTCATACCGGAACTCGCACTCCCCGCATCGCCCTGCCAGCTTCCCGTGCCGCAGCGACCGGAACAGGGGGGCATCGTTCCAGATGTCGGCGAGCGGGCTATCCCGGAGAGAGCCGGCCGAGAGCGGAATGTAGGGACACGGTGTCACGTCGCCGTCGGGGGCGATCCGCAGATAGTGACGCCCGGCCAGGCATTTCCCGGCGTCCGTGGCCAAGAGGATCGAGTCCGGGGCCCTCTGCGACAGGATGCGACGGAACGTGGGCGCGCACCGCGGGCGCACCATGACTCCTCCGGCACCGAGTCCGATGAGGCCGGTCAAGGCGTCCTCGTACTCCTCGGGCGAGAGATCCACCAGGTCCTGACCGCGGCCCGTACAGACCAGGAAGAACACCGTGAGGACCCGCGCCCCGGCGAGTTCCGCGAACTGGACGAAGTTCGAGAGCTCGGAGCGGTTCTGGCGAGTCAGGGTCACCTGGATCTGGACCTCGAGTCCAGCGTGGCGGGCCGCGTCGAGGCCGCGCCGCGCCGCGTCCCAGGCGCCCGCCAGGCCGCGAAACGCGTCGTGGCGGCCGCGGTCGAGGGAGTCGAGGCTGATCCCCACGGCGGAGAGTCCCCGGCGCGCGAGCTCGGTCGCGCGGGCCGGGGCGAGCAGCGTGCCGTTGGTCCCGAGGACGACGGTCATCCCCGCGCCGGAGGCCGCTTCCACGATCTGGTCAAGGTCGGGGCGGCACAGGGGCTCGCCCCCGGTCAGGATGAGGATCGTTTCCGGATTGAGCGCGGCAATCTCGGCGACGACGGCGAGGGCCCGGTCGGTCTCGAGCTCGTCCGGCATGGCCTGCGATGCATCGATGTAGCAGTGGGCGCACCGCAGGTTGCAGCGGCGGGTCAGGTTCCAGCTCACGAGGTACGGGACGAACGGTCCGTCACTCATGGGAGGGCGGCTTTCCGTGGCCGGGGAGCGGCACGCCGTGCTCCTGTTTGGCGGCGGAGACGACGGCGGGCGTGATCTGGCGGATGCCGCGGGCCCGGGCGTGGCTCTCGACGGCCTTCTTCACCATGGGCTGGATGAAGGCCGGGAGGTGCGCCAGGCGGGCCGTTGCCTCCTCGGTCCAGTCGAGCTCGGCGGGCGCCGCGGCGTCGTGGCACACGAGGACGGAGGAGGGCGACAGGCGGACCACGGCCTCCGCCGTGGAGCCCATGTCCCCGCTCTCGGTACGGTGGAGACCATGGCGTCCCACGACCACGACGGACGCGCCGATCTCGCCGGCGCGGCGGGCGATCTGGATCGCAGGCTTACCGTGGAGCAGGGTCGTCGCGAGCGCGACCTCGCGGCCCGTGGCCAGGAAGCGCGCGTTCTCCAGGTAGCCCTGATAGAGGCTCTCGAGGCCGCGGTCGATGATCTCGTCGTGCAGCTTCTCCTGCTCCTTGAAGCGGAACATCTTGCTGTCCTTCTCGGACAGGACCTGGGCGATCTGCTTGAAGGCGGCGGGATGGAAATGGGGGTCGAAGGCCGCCACCACCTCCAGGGTGCGCCCCAGCCGGTCGGCGAGCTTGAGCGCCTTCCGGAGCGCGCTGTAGCTCTCGGGGCTCCCGTCCACGCACGCCATGAGCGGTCCCTGGAAGGAGCCCTCCCGCACCACCAGCACGTCTTCCCGGACGGCCCGCAGGAAGCGCTCGCAGACGCTGCCCAGGAGCCCGGCCGGCGGCCCGTCCGGGACCGAATCCAGTCCGAGGCCGCGTGCCCCGATCACGCACAGGCCGTAGCCGTTCGCCGCCTCCTTCACGAGCTCTACCCAGTGCTTCCCCTCGAGGGCGCGCACCTCGAGGGGGGTGCCATCGAGCTGAGAACGGATGGCATCGAGGTAGCTGTCCGAGATGAGCTTGAGCCCCTTCTCAATCAAGGAATCGTGCGTCCGCCGGGACGCCTCCAGCCGCTTCGGGTCCTGGTGATCGCCGGGGAGCGTGGGCTCGAGCTCGGCGAAGCGCTGGTCGTGGAGCCGCGCCGCATAGACGTGGGCCGCAACCACCTGCCAGGAGAACACCCGGGCGAGCTCTCGACACCAGCGCGCGCACGGTGCGCCCGCGGCGGAGTTGTCGACGCAGAACAGGATCCTATCCACCATGCGCCTTCTCCTTCTTTCTCCACAGCCGGCCGAGCAGGGCGACCTCGACGACGAGCACGGCCAGGAGCCCCCAGGGAAAGCTCTCTGTCACGGGACCGCCTCCGCGGGTGGGCGTTTCCCGCGCCTCCCGCTCTCGCGTGCCGAGCCGGGCGACGTGGAGGGCGAGTCGCTCCTTCTCCTCGGAGGAGAGCGCCCGACCCCAGGACGGACAGAGGCGGGGCTGGCCCGTTGCGCTCGATCCACCGGAGAGGAACGTCACGAGATCGGTGTGGTCGAGTGCGGTCCCGGAGAGGTCGGGCGGCGCCGATCCGAGGTCGTCCGACCAGAGCTTCCTTGTGGTACCCGCGGCGTTCTTCGAGTGGCAGATGGCGCAATGGCTCTCGAACAGCCCGGCGCCGGTCGCCCGCTGGGCTTTCCGGGCTTCCTCGCGGCGGTCGATCCTGTCCTGCCCCGCCGCCGGGCCCCCGGCGGCCAGGGCGAGGAGGGCAAGCGCGAGGCGAGCAGTGGGCCTCATTCCCCCCTGCCCTGGAGGAGATAGGCGGCCAGGTGCCGCGCCTCCTCCGGCGTCAGGTCATGGGCTGGTTCGGGAGAATAGGGGTTCGACGCGTGAGGGTCGAGGAGGTGGCGCCATACATGTCCGGGCCGGAGGCGGACGGGGACCTTCCCGAGGTCCGGCCCCACGATGCCGCCGGTCGCGCCCGGAGGCGCATGGCAGGCGACGCACCCCCGGCGCTGGAAGACTTCCCGTCCCTCGGCCGAGTCCTCGGTGGTGAGGGGCCCTCCGGGGATCGCGACGGGGCTCTCGGGGTCCACGCGGAACCGCGCCATGTAAGATGCGACGGCGCGCGCTTCCTCCTCCGAGATGCCCAGGCGCGGCATCTGCAGCACGAGGTTTCGCACCGCCTCCTTCCCCGGCTCCTGGACGAAGCGGGCGATCCACTCCTCCTGGAGGCGGCTTCCCTCGGCCGTGAGATCCGGGGCGTAGGTCCCCCCCCGCCCCGAGACACGGTGGCAGGTGAGGCAGCGCCGGTCCCAGACGATCTTCGCCAGCGGGTCCACCGGTTCCGTGGCGTCGGGGGAGGGGAGCTCGTAGAGGTCCGGGACGCCCTCTACGTCGTGGCAGACGATGCACCGGGAGGTCTCCACGATTCGCCTTCCCCGGGCGGCTCGCTGGGGTTCTTCCAGGATGCTCCAGGACGAGGCCGGCGGCTCGTCGAGTTCGATCTCCCGGAACCTGTCGTCCCGCAGCAGGAACTCCACGAGCGCCCGGCGGTCCTCGTCGCTCATCGTGAAGCGCGGCATCAGGGTGCGGGGGAAGTAGTCCCGTGGGTTCTCGATCCAGCGGTAGAGCCAGTTCCTGTCGAGCTTCACCCCGGCCGCGGCGAGGTCGATGCCGCCGGTGCGGAGGTCCACCTCGCCACCGGCGCCGCCCGCCCGGTGGCAGATGGCGCAGCCGGCGCCGCGCCAGACCTCGTCGCCGCGTGTCATGAGCGCGTCGGCGGCTTCGAACTCGCTCGCGTCGAGGTCATCGAGAGGTCTGTCGGCCCAGGCCGGCCACTCGAGCGGTGCCGGCCTCTCGCCGGCGAGGCTCGCGAGGTAGGCCATGATGTCGAGGGCCTCGTCCTGGGACAGGCCAAAGTCGGGCATCCTGGCCTGGTCGTGGTGCTTTGGTTCGAGCAGCTTCTTCTTGATCCAGGCCGGCCGGGCCTTGTGGAACACGTGAGAGAGGGGGGGCCCGTTCTTGACGCGACCGTACGGGTCGTACAGCTCCGGCTCCTGGGGCCGCGCTGGCGGGGCGAGGAGGACCAAGAGCAAGAACACGACCGTCGTTCCTCTCCTCATCGTGGCCTCCGCAGAATCCGCAGGAGCCACGCGAGAACGAGGACAGCGCCGAGGCCATGGGCGGCGCCGGAGAGCCAGGGCCGGGCCGAGGGGGGAGGCTCGAGGGTCACGTAGAGCCAGGTGGATAGGGCCCGGACGTCCCCCGTCTCCCCGTTTGCCCCGTCTCGGGTCGAGAACAGCACCGGCACGAACTCCGCCGTTCCGAATGGCGGCTCGCCGTCCATCTCCCGCCGGAACTCGACCTGCCATCGCCCGTCCCGCCATCGGCCGGCTGCCTCGAAGCGCGGCGCGGCCATCTCCACCGTGCCAGGTCCCGCCGCCCGCCACTCCTCGGTCTCTCCCGAGGCGCTCCACTGCCACACCAGGACGGGGTTGTCCTCGTCGCCGAGCAGGAAGTAGGGCCTGCCGCCCCGCGCGAGAGCGAACTGGATCAGGGCGGAATCCGGTGCTCCGGGGAAGTCGGGGCCCGTGGGGTCATCCCACTCGATGCGGAAGGCGATCGTCCGGTCGTCGTGGAGGGCGCGCACCCAGACGGTGCCCGCGGTGGGGATGAACCAGCGGGAGGGGGGGGCGAGGACGATCTGCCCGGCCAGGGGGACGTGCGTGGTCCGGGCCTCGTCCCACGTGCTGCCGTCCAGGTCGGCCGGGAGTTCCTCAACGCGGTGCGCCAGCACGAGGAAGTCCTGCGCGGTTTCCGAGGGCTCCTCGTCGAGGCTCGCCACGTAGTGGGCCAGATCCCACCGTTCCTCGTCGGAGAGGATCTCGGCGTAGGGGCCCATGGGCGTCCCGGCGAGGCCCCCGGTGATGCGCCGGTAGATCTCCACCGGGTCGTGCCCTCCCTTGAAGGTCCAGCCCCGCGTGAGGTCACGCGCCTGGAACGGGAGGCCCCACTGGTAGAAGAGGGTCGTGGTGATGCCGCCGTCTCCGCGGCCCTCGCGGCCATGGCACGTGAAGCACCGCGCCCGGGCGAACACCTCCTTGCCACGCTCGACCGATCCGGCGCCGGTGGGAGTGGCGATCGTTTCGGGCTCCTCGGAAGCGAACCGCGGGTCAAACGTCATCACGTACTCGACCACCGCGCGCCGCTCGCTCTCGCCGAGGATTCCCTCCCATCCCGGCATCGGCGTGTTCGGCAGGCCGCGCGAGACCGTGCGGAAGAGGTCCTCCGCCGTGGGCCGTTCCCCGGCGCCCGTGGAGCGTATCTTGTACTCGCCCCTCGTGAAATCCCGCGGCCGCGGGAACATTCCCTCGGCGGACGGACCGTTCCCGTCCCCCTTCTCGCCGTGGCACCAGACGCAGCGGAGCTCGTAGATCGCCTTGCCGTCCTGGGCGGCCGCCGGGACGAGCGGCAATGCCGCCGCCAGGAAGAGCCATGGCCGCCGGCTCACTCGCTCATCTCCCTCGGCTTCGTGCCCGACGCCCGGTATTCGTACAGGATGATCTTCCAGATCTCATCGTCCTTGAGCACGGGTCCCCAGACGGGCATGGCGCTGCGGTACTCGATGGAGCCTCTGGGGACGCCGGGACCGCCCTCCTTGATGCGCCAGAACAGGTAGTTCTCTTGCAGCATCTGGATCGTCCCCACATCCCGGAAGTTGGCTGGCCGGGGCTGCCAGGCGCGGGCGAAGATGCCGCTGCCGTCCTGGCCGTCGCCATGGCAGGGGGCGCAGTTCCGGGTGTACAGGATCCCCCCCTGGCGGATGTTCTCCTCGGTGGGCTCCACCGGGTTGGAGAGCTTCGAGTACTTCTCGGGCTGGGTGAAGTGGATCCCGGGTGGGTCGGCCGGTGGGTCGGGGAGGGCCGCGGCGCGAGCGTAGGCCCAGAGGGCGAGCGCCAGTGGCGTCCCGCCGAGGAACGCCTTGCGCATCCAGCGCCGCACGGCCGACGGATGGTCCGCCTCGCGGAGGAAGCTCTGGATCGGTTCGAGGAAACGGCGCCACCGCTCCTCGTTCACCGACAGGAACAGCAGGATGCCCAGACCGGTCATGCTGCCATAGAGGAGGACCAGGCTCGCCGGCAGCGGGGCCGCGGTGCCCGTGAGCCTCTCGGTCAGGGGGGCGACCCCTTCGCTGAGGAAGAGGTAGATGGCGGCGAACACGAGCACGGCCCAGAAGACAGACTTCATTCCTCTGGCCTCTTCAAGCTCGCGAGGTAGGCGACGAGGTCGTACACCTCGCGCGGCGTCAGCAGCTCGGCGAAGTTGCCCGGCATCGGGCTGGCCGGGGGATTGAAGCGATCGATACGGTCCGGCCCGATGGTCTCCTTCCTCCAGGATCCGCCGTCGAGCACCTCGAGCGTCACGCCGCTCTCGGCTTCACCTTCGACGTGGTATCCGACGTGGACCACGTCGTAGTCTCTCGCGTCCTTCTCCTTCTCGGCCACTGTCGAGTCGCCAATAGCGGCGACCCGGTCGATGTCGATCGTAACCTCCCGCTCGCCGGGGCCGCCGGTATCAAGAGCCAGCACGACCCTCTCGGGAAGCTCCCGGTTGGGTTCCCACCGCCGGACGACGCCCAGGAGGTCGTTCTTGCTTTGCTTCTTGAACTTGAGGCGCACCTCGGTGTAGCCCTTCACGATGATCTTCGAGGGTGAGAGGATCGACTCCAGCAGGTACTCGGCGGTCTGCGAGGCGCCGATCGCCGTCAGGTCCGGGCCGGTGTCCTTCCCCTCGTCGCCGATCCTGTGGCACTTGATACACTCGGGCTTGCCGCGGAAGACTTCGTATCCCCGCGCCGGGTCGCCGGGGAGGATCGGGAGCTTCACGTCCTCCTCGGCCCGGCCCAGGGTCCTCGGCTTGCCTGCGATCCAGGCCTCCTGGTGGCGTCGCATCTCGGCGACGGTGCTCACGTCCAGTTCCCCGACTCCGCCCCGCTGGTAGAGGAAGGACAGGACGGCGAGGATCCCCTCGTGGTCCAGACCGATGGGCGGGCGGTCCACCGGCGTCATCTGGCCCGCGGGATAGCCCCCGACGACATACCGGTTTGGGTCGTAGACGCTCTCCACCAGGTACTCGGCGGCGGAGATGCCGCGGTTTTTCCAGCTGGCCCGCTCGGCAATTTTCTCCTGGTCTGGGCAGCGGGGCCTGGCGCTGCTCTCGCCGAGCGAATGGCACGTCAGGCACTGGGCGCGCTCGCTCGTGAAGATCTCCTTCCCGGCCCGGACGAGCTGGGCCGGCGAGGAGCCGATCGCGGCCCGCTTCGCGGCCGCCCCTGCCTGGATCTGGGGAATGGCGTTGCAGATGTAGGCAAAGGCCGCGGTCACGCCCAGGACGAAGAGCACCAGCTTCCGTCCCTGGCTCACGACGGCGCCTCCGTGGAGTGCCCCTTCATGCCGAAGCGGAAGATGACGTAGAGCAGGCCGAAGAACGTCAGTGCACAGGCTGCGATGACGAAGCCGGCATATCCCATGGTGGGCGTGAAGGACTGGACGGAGGTATCCTCCACCTTCTGGTACACGTGGTAGTTCTGGCGAATACCGGATCGGACGAAGCCCATGAGGCCGATGGTGAGGGTGAACGCCACGGCCAAGAGGACGAGAACGTACTGCGACCGGACCGGCATCTTGCCCCATTCGACCCTACCCAGGCTCTCGGCGCCCAAGAAGAGGAAGAGGTCGATGGCCGTTACGGTCACCATGGCGAAGAGAACGCTCATCACCTGATAAACGGAGAAGCCGATCCTGACTTCGGCCGAGACGTCCGGGTCGTATCCCTTGATCCCGTAATGGACGACGATTCCCGCGGCGGTGAGGAGGATCGTCCATTGCAAGAGGTCGCCGATTCGCCCCCGGAGAAGGCACATGTCGAGGAGCGCCAGACCGAGAAAGACCGCGAAGATCACCGCGATGACGCGGAAGCCCGCGGCGTGGTGGACGCCGGGGGTTTTCTCCAGGGACTTGACCTCGCTTGAGGCACGGGCGATCTCGAGCATCTTCTCGCCAGCGACCGACATCTTCTCGTCGGAGGCCAGCACGGCCTCCTCCACCGATCCATGCGAGCCCCGGAGAGCCGTTTCGAGCTCCGCGAGGTGCGTTCTGGCCACGGGAAGCCGCTTTCCAGCCTCGGCTCCCTTGCCCAGAAAGCCCGTCGCGCCGCAGAACAGGATGGGGAAGAGCGACAGTCCGGCCACGAACAGCGGGCCGCCGAGTCCGCCGCGAGGACGGGTCCGAGCGCGCTTCTTGTTCGCTCGCCGGTAGAGCACGAACGACAGGAAGGTCGTCAGGATGACGAGGTTGACGACGGTGTTCTTGGCGCTCATGACCCCGAAGACGCCCAAAAGCGGGTGGTGGGCTCCGCCCATGCGCCGCGCCTCGGCCAGGCTCGCCACCAGCGTGTGGGGCGTCATCCAGATGGCCATGGAGAGGAAGATGAGCACCTCCATGCCCAGGATGTACTTGTAGTAGCGGTGCCCACCGGGGATCCGTCCCAGGCCGAGCCACATGTAGTAATTGGCGCTCGTGAAGAGGACGCCGATCAGAACCGCCTGGACAATGAACAGCCAGCTGAAAGCGCCCCCCATGAGGCTCGTCCCCATCTGGGCGTTGAAGGCGTAGATCTCCTTCCCCAGCCAGTACCCGGCGAAGGGCAGGGGAATGAGGGCCCAGAGCGCCACGAAGTTGCCCACGTAGCCCATCCAGTCGTAGTGAGCCCGCTCCGCATCCGTGCGGGCGGAGAGATACCGGATGGCGGCATAACCGCCCGCAATGGCGCCGCCGAAGGCGATATTGGCCAGGAACCTGTGGACGTTGATGGGCCACCAGAGGGGGTTCTGGATGGCCGCCGACAGGCTCGCCAGCTCCAGCGAACCCTCCGCGAGCCCGGCCGGGCTCATCATGAATGTCGCCCAGGCGTTGGCGATGCACATCAGGACGGTGCCCACCAGGTTCAGGACGACCACGATCCCGATGTGCAGGATCTTGCGGCGTCCCGTCTTCATGGCGTCCCAGGCGTGGAAGTAGACCACCAGGAGCACGGCATCGAGGACGATCGCCGCCACGTAAGGCAGGAAGGTAAAGCTGAAAATCTTGACCAGGTATCGGGTGAAGGCAGGGTAGAAGCCCACGAGGCCCGCGGTGCCGAGGACGCCGAGGATCGCCGTGGCCGTGAACGCCAGGGCGAGGAGGCGCGTGAACTCCCAGGCGAGGCGGTCGTATTTCTCGTTCCCCGTCACGACGCCCACGATCTCGACGATCATGGCGAAGATCGGCACTCCGAGCACGAATGCCGCGAACATGAGGTGGAGCTCCATGACGTACCACAGCATCGTCCGCGCGTTGGCGAACCGGGCGGCGCCGTCGGCATGGTATTCGCCCGCGATCTGCGGCAGCCCGAGGTAGACCAGCGCCGCCGCCACAGCGAGGAGCGCGCCCACCTTGGCGAGGCTCTTCCAGAGGTGGCGCCGGATATCGCCGGGGGCAGACATCCTGGCGCTACTTCCTCTTCAGGTCCCGAAACACGACCTCGGTGGTCTTCCCGGGCTCCACGGTGACGACGCTCGAGACCGATTGGAGCTTCTCGTGGAAGAATGCCAGCCTGTATTTGCCGGACGGCACGTCCGGGATCGTGAAGCGCGCGGTCCCCTTGTCGGTGACCGCGAAGAAGGGGTTCTGAAGCGAAATCACGTAGCCCGACATCTCGGCGTGGATGTTACACGCGAGCTGGGTGACGCCCGTCTTCGGGTGCTCCACGTGCTTCACCTCCCCGGTGGGATACTGGCCGAGGTTGTAGTCGTTGGCGGATCCCTCCTTCGTGTAGACCGAATGGCGGACGTCGTCCGAGTTGGGGAAGTCCACCGTCGAACCGGCCAGCACGGCCAGAACGTGGGGCGTGAAGGCCTTGGCCAGCTGATCCATGATCGGATGGGCCGCGAGGAGCTCGAACGATCCCTGGCAGTACTCGACGTAGACCACGCCGGGCGTGCGCTTGGCGAGGGTGTTGTCGAGGACGCCCGCGAGGATCCCCTTGCCGCGGCCGTCGGGCTGCCCGAGATCCGCGGGCCCCCCGCCGCCGTCCGGCGCGCTCGGGCCGTTCCCGCTCGCGGAGTCTGCGACCGGATCGGGCGCGGGCTCGGGTTTCGCGTTCTCACCTTCGTTCCCCCCCGCGTCCTCCGACCCGCAGCCGCAGCTGAGGACCAGGGAGAGGGCGAGGACCACGGAAGTCGCGGCCGGGATCCGGATCATGGCCTTACTCCTTCTCGAGGACGAAGTCGAGCTCGAGCGTCTGGTCCCTGGCCAGCTCGACTTCCTTCTCGATCCTTGTCAGGGATTCGTGCCACACGACCATCTTGTGGGACCCCGGAGGGAGGCCCTCGATCGAGAAGCTCCCGTCCTCTTTCGTCACGGCGTAGTAGGGGTTGTCCCGGACGACGATCCAGGCGCTCATCCACTTGTGCGCGTCGCAGGTCACCTTGATCTCGTCGGGGAGTCGGAGCTTCTTAAGAACAGGGCGTCCCGAACCTTCCGGAAGAAGCGAGACGTTGATCGGCGGGTTCTTCCGGGGAAACGTGTTGACGTTGTGGATCACCGGGTCGCTGTTCACGAACCGGATCGGCCGTCCGACTCCCGCGACGGCGACGTGCGGGTGGTACACGCACCCCTTCTGGTCGAGGATCGTCTCGCCGGCGGACCAATCCTTCCCCTCCTGGATCCCCTCCAGCCATACGACCACGCCCGCGAGGCCGCCGTCCGCGGAGACCAACAGCTCTTCGGAGAGGATCTCGTGCGCGCCGCAGGTCCCGGCGTCGTGGTCGACCTCGAGTCGCGCGCGCGCGGGGGGCGCGCCCCCGAAGCGGACCCGGCCGGCGAGCGTGGCGTCGTTTTCGACGCTCGTCACACGATATCCGTCCGGCGGTTGGGCTTCCTCGCTCTTCGCCGGCGGCGACGCATGGACCTCGGATCCGTCTCCCGCGTCCTCGCGGGAGCAGGCGGCGAGGGGCAGGATAGCCAAGAGGACGAGAAACCGGTTCATGGCGTTCCTCCTTGGTGGAGCGGGCATTTCGTCCTGGCGGGGAGAAGTCCCGGAGGGTAGTCCTCGGCCGATTCCCCGCTCGCCAGGACCACCATCGTTCCGAGCATTTCCTCGTGACACGGCCCGCAACGCGTCGAGCACTGGAAGAGGAACTCGCCCGGCTCGGCCGCGACGAAACTCGCCACGGTGACGTGCCCCGGTTCGACCGGGAAGGGTCCGACATCGAGTTCCGGGATCGCAAAACTGTGGGAGACGTCGGCGCTCTTCAAGCGAAGGGTGACGGGCTCGCCGGCGCGGACGACGGGGCGGGCCACCTCCGGTTCCCGCCGCCAGTACGAGTGCCCCACCACCTCCTCCTCGGTCCAGATCCCTCGCTCGGCGATCGCGGTGAGCGTGAGGATGCGCTCCTCGCCGGGAGCGGCGCTTCTCGCGACCCGCCCCTCTTCCCAAACGATCCACAGGGGGATGCCCGCGAGCGACGCCACGACGAGGACCGCCGCGAGGATCTCGGCGCGCAAGGAGAGCATTCGAGTCACCCGACGAAGAGCCGGAGGAAGACGCACGTCACGCCGCCGGCGAGGACCGCGACCGGCGCGAAGGCTCGCAAGGCCGCGGGACCTTCGCCGAACCTGCCTCGCGCGAACGCAAGCCCCGTCCGGAGCGCGTAGAAGAGCCCGACCAGGAGAAGCGGTACCTGGATGTACGGGACCCATTCCGGGAGGAAGGGAGTCCAGGCAAAATCCGCGGTCCCCAGGAGGTCCCAGCCCCTTCCCATCGGGTCGGAGACGACCGAGACGATGTAGGAGCCGTTGACGAAGATGAGAGGGACGCTGAAGGCGATCCAGGCGAGGAGCCCGAGCGGGACGAAGACGTAACTAAAGCCGAGGAAGAGCTCCTTGACCGAGACCTCGCGGGCGAGCGAGAGTCGGCGTCCGAGTCGCACCGCCGCGTAGAAGAGCGCGGGAAACAGGACGAGAGCGAGCGCCCAGAGCGAAGCTGCGTAGGCGGCAAATCCCTTCCAGTCGCCAGTCTCGCTCGGATTCGCCCGGTCCTTGACCCAGCCCCAGGGCCCCAGGAGCGTCGTCGAGTAGGCGAGCGCGAGGGCGATCATGATGAACGCCTTCCAGGACTCGTCGTAGCCCTTGATCCGAGTGTCGGAGCAGAAGGGCCTCGCCCGAAGCGTGATGTTGTCGTAGGGGCAGGTCTTCACGCACTCCATGCAGAGGCCGCAGTAGTTGTTCCGGTCCATCTTGCTGGGGTACAGGAGCCACGGGCACCCCCAGCCCCGTTCGTTCCCCGCCAGGCAACCCTTGTCCTTGCACTTGGCGCAAGTCTCGGCGTCCTTCGCCCGGACCTCGACCATGGAGGTCATCGCGTAGAGCGACAGGAAGCCGCTCACGGGGCAGACGTAGTTGCAGAACGCGCGCTGCCGGTAGACGAGCGAGAGGAGGGTCGCCAGGACGAAAAGCCCCCCGAGGACCGAGACGCTCACAATCGGGCGCGTGACGAGCGGCACGCTGAAGGTGCAGAGGGCGAGGAAGCCGACGTTCTGGAGCCAGATGTTGGACAGGGCCTTCGGCCAGCGGCGGGAGAGGCCGTACATCCGGTTCCGTCCGACTCCCGGCTTCCCGACTCTCACTCCGACAAGGGCGCGCCGCTGGAGCCACTCGCCGAAGAAGGGGAACGGACAGACCGTGCACCAGATCCTCGACGCGAAAGGCACCATCAGCGAGATCAAGAGGAACCACCAGAGGATCCAGACGAAGATGATGATGATGTTCCGGTT
>JACQVV010000440.1 GCA_016209595.1 Planctomycetota bacterium | reverse complement strand
AGTTCGGCCAGACCGTGACCTACACGCTCCCCTGCGGCTCGCCGATCCCGCCCGGCGCGACCTGCATCTGCAACTGCGTCCCCGGGAGCATCGCCCCCGCGCGCCCGTCCCCGCGCCCGTCGGGCGGGGGCTGTAGCTGCGTCCCGGTCAGCTACTGGTATCCGAACTAGGAGCCTTCGAGACGTCGATCTCTGGCGCCATGACAGGGAAACGTGGTCTCACCTGCACGGTGGTGATTCCCTGCCGAAACGAGGAGGGCTTCGTCGAGACGGTCGCCCGGCGCATCCCGGAAATGGGTGCCGGAACCGAGATCGTCTTCGTCGACGACGGCTCGACCGATGGGACGGCCGGCGCCATCCGGCGTGCGATCGCCTCTTTTCCCGAGCGGAGGATCCGCTGCGTCGAGGGTCCGGCGCGCGGAAAGGCCGCCGCGGTTCAGGCCGGCTTCGCGGTCGGGACAGGCGACGTGTTCATCGTCCACGACGCCGACCTCACGGTCTTGCCGGAGGACCTGCCCAGGTTCCATGAAGCGGTCGCCCGGCGCCCTGGCAGCATGGCGATCGGGACCCGCCTGGTAGAGAACAGGGAGCGCGGCGCCATGCCTTTCGCAAACCTCCTCGGCAACATGTTCTTTGCCGGGCTCGTCAGCGTCGTGACGGGTCACAGGATCACCGATACGCTTTGCGGGACGAAGGCGTGCTGTGCAAGCGACTACCGCCGGATCGAGGGTGTCCGCCCGCGTCTGGAGGGCATCGACCGCTGGGGGGACTTCGACTGGATTTTTTGCTCGGCCCACCTGGGCCTGGGGATCGTGGAGATTCCCGTGCGCTACCACGCGCGGCGGTGGGGCAAGACGAAGATGGAACACAGGCTCCGAGAAACCATGCGCTTCCTCTGCTTGATCTGGCTGGCGATCCGCCGTCTTCGCCTCCGGAGACCGTGGCGGCCGCGCCTCGATCGACCCGGAGTCTCGCGCCGCTGGGCTCCCCAGCCGCGGAAAACCGACGTTCTGAGATGAGGGTTCTCGTCACGGGAGGCGCCGGCCTGGTCGGGAGCGAGTGCTGCCGGCACTTCGCCGGCCGCGGCCACGAGGTCACAAGCGTCGACAACTACTCCCGCGCGACCTTCTTCGGCTCCGAGGGGGACACATCCTCGACCATCGCCGCCGTGTGCCGGGACCATCCCGGGGTGGAACACCACGAGGCCGACATCCGCGACGTCGTGCGGCTCCGCCCCCTCGTCCGCCAGGCCGACCTCGTCATCCATACCGCGGCCCAGCCCTCCCACTCCCGCTCGATCGAGATCCCGCTCGAGGATTTCTCGGTGAACGCGGCCGGGACCCTGGGGCTCCTCGAACTCATGCGGACCGAGCGTCCCGGCGCCGTCTTCATCTACTGCTCGACGAACAAGGTCTACGGCGACCGCCCGAACTCGCTCCCCCTCGTCGAGAAGGAGACGCGCTTCGACTACGACGGTCTCGAAGGCGTGGACGAGTCGATGTCGCTCGATCAGTGCCTGCACACGCCGTTCGGGGTCTCGAAGACCGCGGCCGACCTCTACGTCCAGGAGTACGGCCGGCTCCATGGACTGAAGACCGGCGTCTTCCGGATGGGCTGCATCGCCGGCGGCGCCGCGAAGGCCACCCCGGCCCACAACTGGGAGGGCTACTTCATGCAGGTCGCCCTCGCCGGGACCGAGCTGACGATCCATGGCTACCGTGGGAAGCAGGTCCGCGACGTCGTCCACGCCCGCGACATCGCGAGGCTCTTCGAGATGTTCGCGGCCGCTCCGCGGCCTGGCGAGGTCTACAACATCGGCGGCGGCCGGGCCAACTCGATTTCGCTCCTGGAGTCCTTCGAACTGATCGAACGGATCAGCGGCCGGCGGATCCGAAGCCGTCTCGGTCCGCCCCGCGAAGGGGACCACATCGTCTACATCACCGACCTCGGCAAGGTCCGCCGGCACTACGGCTGGGCGCCGGCCGTGAACCTGGAGGATGTCTTCCGGGAGATCCACGGCTACCTCGTCCGTTCGTTCGCGGCCGGTCGATGAAGAAGGGGCTCAGCAACGGGGATCACGGGCCAGGAAGGCTCGTATCTGGCCGAGTTCCTCCTCGGGAGGGGCTACGAGGTCGCGGCCTCGTCCGCCGGGCGTCGTCCTTCAACCGCGGGCGGATCGACCACCTCTTTCCTCTCGAGCGTGAGCTGCTCGACCGTCGGGCACCCGAGTATCTGCAAGATCGTGCCAAACTGCGATCGATGACGACGATCGTATTCCAGCCCGAGGACCTCCGCGTCCCAGGCGATCTCTCCGACCTCGGGCGATTCCGCCAGTGGACGCATTCGACAGCTTTCCCGGAGAGCGGCCGGGTCGACTGGCTCGACGGGGAAGTGGAGATCGACAGGTCGCCAGAGGATCTCAACACGCACGCCACTCCCAAGACGGCGGTGGCGAGAGATCTCGGCCTGCTGGTCGAGCTGTCCGATCGCGGCGTCGTCCTCACCGACTCGTTCCGCTGGAGCTCCCCGCGGGCGAACCTCTCCGCGGAACCCGATGTCCTCGTCGTCCTGTTCTCGACCCTGGAGAGCGGCACGGCCTGCCTGGTGGAAAAGAAGCGCCGCAAGGGCAGATTCATCGAAGTCGAGGGCGCCGTGGACATCGCCTTGAATGCGTCAGCGATTCGTCGGTCGAGAAGGACCTGGAGCGATTTCCTCGGCTCTATTACAAGGCCGGCGCTCGCGAGTACTGGGTCGCCGACGCCCGCTCGGGCAGGGTCGAGTTCACGCTCTTCGTGCGCGGTCCGCGCGGCTTCCGGGTCGTCCCGCCGGACCGACGCGGCTTCGTCTCCTCCGGCGTCCTCGCCGCCTCGGTCCGGCTCGTAGCCCGGCCGCCCCGCCTGGCCGTCGTGCGCTACGTCCTCGAAACACGTCCGCTCGGCGATCGCCGACACCCGACGACCCGGTCAGAGGGACCATCGCGTCGAGGGGGTTCGTGACCACGAGGTACATCGCGTTCGGACTCCGCTTCGCGGTTCCGGCGACCACGTCCTTCACGATCTTCGCGTTCTTGTCGAGGAGATCCGTGCGGCCCATCCCGGGCTTGCGGCGGAGACCGGCCTGACGACGATGAGGTCGCTCCCCTCGGTCGGACCGTAGTCGTTGGTTCCGACCGCGGCGGCGGAGCGCGCTGATACAGGATCTTCAGGTTGAACCGGCCGGCGGCGACCGGATCGGCCGCGTGGAGTTCCTGGGCTGCGTCGTTCGTGACCTTGAGGCCCAAGTACAGCGTGCCCTTGGGTGTCACCCGACCGTGCGCCGTAGTATCATAGAGGTATCCGAAAATCATCCCGGCGAGGAAGCCAATGTCGGACGCACCGGTCGAAACCCACCTGGACATCCAGAACATCGTCACCGAGGACGACGAGCCCGTGGACAACATGTTCAGCGAGAAGCAGCAGCGCCTGCTGGTCGAACCGCTCTACAGCTCCTGGAAGGGCCCGGGAGAGGAGCGGACCTACCTCGCCGCCGCCAATGTCGGCCTGTTCGCCCAGACCCGCCAGACGCCCCTGGTGCCGGACATGTTCCTGAGCCTGGACGTCGAGATCGCCCAGGACTGGCATCGCAAGGAGCATCGCTCGTACTTCTTCTGGGAGTTCGGCAAGCCGCCGGAAGTGGCGCTCGAGATCGTCTCCAACCGTGAAGGGGGCGAGGACGGCGAGAAGAAGCGGCGCTACGCGAGGATGCGGATCTGCTACTACGTGATCTACGATCCGCTCCGGCTGGTCCGGCCCGATCCGCTGACGGTCTACCGGCTCTCCGGGATCAGGTACGAGGAGCAGGAAACGCCCCGGTTCCCAGAGATCGGTCTCGCTCTCGGGCTCTGGGAGGGTTCCTTCGAGGGCAAGTCCGACACCTGGCTCCGCTGGCTGGACGACCGGGGCGAGATCGTCCCGACCGGCAGGGAGCGGGCGGACGAGGAACGGGCGCGGGCGGACCGACTGGCCGAGCAGCTCCGGCGCGCCGGGATCGACCCCCTAGCCAGTGGTCAGTGATCTGTGGTCAGTGGGAAGCCTGAAAAGAGGCTGTTCTGAAGCCTGAAGGCTGAAGCCTGCTCTACCAGGGGATGGCCGGCGCCTGCTCGCCCGGGTGCGCCTCGTTCCAGGCCCGGATTTCGGCCTCGAACCGAGCGCGGTCGGAGGGGTCCATCGCCCGGAGGGCCTCGGCGTTCGACTCGACGAGCCGCGCGCGGTCGCCGGCGGAGAGAGTCGCGCCGAGCGAGGCGAGGAACCGGGCCCGCGCGAGCCAGGGCTCGCCCTCGGCCTCCCGATGGATCGTCCGGAAGTATCGTTCGAGTAGCGCCATCGCGTGTCCGAATCGCCCCGCGCGATAGGCCTGGAACGCCGAGGCCCCGAGGACATCCGCGTCGAGCGGCGCGCGGTTCGGATCGTGCTCCGGCAGGTCGAGCGCGCCCCCCTCCATCCCCGCCGCGATTGCGAGGCGCGGGTCGTCGAGCGGGAGCTCCCGCCCCGGGAGGGCGCCGAGAATCTCCCGGTAGAGTTCGACCGAGCGGAGGCCCTTCGCCCAGGCGGCCTCGAGGTCCTCCTTCGCGCCCGTCACGTCCCCAGAGCCCCGGCGCGCGGGCCCGGGCGAGGTGAACGCGCCCCGCCGCCTCGTGAGTCGAGAATCGCTCGAGGAACCGATCGGCCGCGGCCGGGTCGCGGTCGAGGTCGAAGGGGAGCGCCTGGGCTGCGGTGCCGGAGATGCCCAGGCCGCGGTTCCAGAGAGGGGGCGTCGCCCGGGGAACGACGACGGCGTAGAGGGTCGAAGTCCCCGAGCGCCGGGTCCGAGAGACCGAAGCCCACGAGTAGTTGGGCATCATGCAACCGCCGTCGCCGGCTGCAAATCCATCATTCTTCGAGCTCCCGCCGCAGGCGCGGCAGGTCGGGATGGTTCGGAGCCAGACTGGCAAGCGTCTCCACCTCTTCTCGGGCTTCGCGGAGCCTGCCCGAGTCGAGAAGGACCTCGGTCAGGCGGGCGTGGGCCAGGATGAAACGCGGGGCGGCCGCTGTGGCGGCCCGGAGCTCCTCGACGGCGCGCTCTTCAACCCCGGTCGCGGAAGGATCCGCTTTCCAGAGGATCCAGCCGTGCTCCGCGAGCAGATGCGGCCCCTGGGGATCGATCGTGAGTCCTCGCTCGATGGCGGAAAGAACCCGCCGCCCTTCGGCCCTTCGACCAAGGGCTCGCGCTCGTGCGAGTTCGATCCACGCGCGCGCCTCGCGGATGGAGTCGTCGGCCCCCGCCAGGTCCCCGAGGACCAGGAGCGCCGCGTCGGCGGAGACGAGCGCGCGCTGCCACTGGGGGCCATCGAACCCGTCGACGGCTCCGGCGAGTTCGGCCCACGCCCCCTCTCCCTTGTTTCGGGCGCCCTCCAGCCGGATACGTTCCAGATAGAACCGGTCGAGCCGCTCGCCCGCGTCCAGCCGCCGGCAGGCGGTCCTCTCGCGATCGAACGCGGCGTTCGCCGCCTCGGCCTCGTCCGCGGGACCGGAGCGAAGGAACACGCGCACGCGCACCGAAAGAGCGACCGGATCGCCCGGCTGGGCAGCGAGGACTCCGTCCGCCTCGGCGAGGGCTTCTTCGATCTCGCCCGCCTCCAGGCACGCCCGGGCGAGCTCGCGACCAACCCGCGTCTCGCCGGGCGCGAGCCGCGACGCCAGCCGGAGGTCCTCCAGAGCGCCGGCGACCTCGCCCGTCGAGAGGCGGTGCTCCGCTCGGAAGAGCCACAGCTCCCATGCCGACGGGTCGAGCGCTCGCGCCCGGTCCCAGAAGGCCCACGCGGCCTCCTCGTTCCCGTCGCGGAGCGCCTCCCGGGACCAGGCGAGGAGCTCCGCCGCCGCGAGACCCCCCCCGTCGCCGGGGGGCGGGCCCGCTCGCGGGGCCGCCTGCCCGCGGAACCAGGCGAGCTCGCGCTCCAGCCGATCCAGCTCCCTCTGAAGGTGCTCGCGATCCTCGTGCTCGTTGGGAACTTTCGCCGCAGCGGCGAGAAACCAGGCCGAGCCGATCGCGACCAACGCGGCGAGCGAAACGAGCGCCACGCCGACCCGGTGGCGGCGGGCCTTCTTCGCGAGGCGGGTGCCGAGGCCAGGCGGGCGGGCCGAGATGGGCTCGCCCGTGAGGAACGCATGGAGGTCATGGGCGAGGTCTTGAGCCGACGGGTAGCGCCGGGCCGGGAATTTTTCGAGGCACTTGAGCGCAATCGCCTCGATCTCGCGGCCGACCCTGGGGTTCACCGCCGACGGGGGGAGGGGCTCGTCCATGAGGATCTTCTTGTAGAGTGCGCCACCCGACCGGGCCACGAACGGAGGGCGCCCGGACAGGAGCTCGTAGAGGACCGCACCGGCGGCGTAGACATCGGTCCGCGGGCCGATCTTCTTCATGTCCCCCTCGACCTGCTCGGGGGCCATGTAGGCGGGCGTGCCGAGCCAGTGGCCAGTGACCAGTGGCCAGTGACCAGTGGAGAGACGGCGAGCGTCCTGCAGAAGGCTCTGGCCAGTGAGTACTGGCCACGGACCACTTGTTTATTTTGTTCCTGACCACTGACCACTGACCACTGACCACTGATTTTGGCGGGCTTGAGATCCCGGTGGACTACGCCGTGCTCGTGGGCGTGCTGGACAGCCCGGACGATGGGGAGGAGGATCTCGGCCGCCTCGCGCGGCGTGAGCGGCCGGCCGCGCTCTTTCAGCCAGCGGTCGAGGCCCTGGCCGTCGACGAACTCCTGGACGATGTACCAGGCGCCGTCCGACTCGCCGGTGGCGTAGGTTCTGACGATCCCGGGGTGGTCGAGCCCGGCCGCGGCGCGGGCCTCGCGCTGGAAGCGGATCTTCGCCTCCTTCGAGGCGAGGAGCCCGGGGGGAAGGACCTTGAGAGCGACCACGCGGTCGAGTCCCACGTCTCGCGCCTTGTAGACGACGCCCATCCCGCCCCGACCGAGCTCGGCGAGGGTTTCGAAGCCGGCGATGGCGGGGCCCGGAGCGCCCGCGCCGGGGACCCGAGCGGCCGGGGGAGCGACAATCTGGGTCGGGAGATCCGAGTCGCCCAGGCTCGGGACCGCGATGGGGCCGGAGATGTCTCGGGGCTCCGGGACGCGCTGGACCCGGCGACAGGCCGGGCAGCGGACCTGGCGACTAGCCGCCGGCGCGGCCAGCGGCCTGCCGCACTCGCAGGGGAACTCGATCCGGTCCGCGGCCAAGGAACTCTCCGTTCCACGGATTGTATCGTCCCGTCCCCGATCAAACGAAGGCCGCCTCGCCTCCCCAGCGCCGCCAGATCTCGAAGACGGCGATCCCGAATGCCGTGGCGACGTTGATCGAGTTCTTGATGCCGGCCATGGGCAGCTCCAGGTCGCCGTCGCACAGGGCGAGCGTCTCCTCCGAGACGCCGGCGGTCTCGTTTCCAAAGACGAGCGCGAGGGGGCGAGGGAGGTCGATCTCCCAGAGGGGAATGCTCCGGCAAGTCAGCTCGACCGCGTAGACGGTGTACCCATCCCCGCGCAGGGCACGGACGGCCGACGGCCCGTCCGCCGCGCCCATCCACGGGACGGCGTCCTGGCTGCCGAGGGCGGTCTTCGCGAGTTTTGCGTTCGGCGGTCGCGCGGTGTAGCCGGCGAGCACCAGGCGCCCCACTCGGACCGCGTCCGAGGTCCGGAAGACCGACCCGACATTGAAGGCGCTTCGTATATCTTCCAGCACGGCCGCGAGGGGAAGGCGCGGCAGGCCGCGGACGTGCTCCGGGAGGAGGGGCCGGTCCGCGGTGGGCCGCTTCGAGGGAGTGCTTTTTTCCTTCATGCTAGGATCCGCTCGCAATGAAGAGCGTCACGATCCTCGACTTCTCGATGGGCAACCTGCGGAGCGTCCAGAAAGCGTTCGAGGCCGTGGGAGCGTCGGCGCGAATCGTCCGGACTCCGGAGGAGGCGGCGGGAGCCGAGCGGCTGGTCGTTCCGGGGGTCGGGGCCTTTGGCGACGCCATACGGGCGCTTTCGGCGAGCGGGCTTGATCGCGCGATCCAGGCGCACGCGGCGAGCGGCCGTCCGCTCCTGGGGATCTGCCTGGGGCTCCAGATCCTGTTCGACGTGGGCCTGGAAGGAGGAAGACGACCTGGGCTTGGAATTCTCGCGGGGGAGGTCGTCCGGTTCCCCGAAGACCTCGCCCACGAAGGGAAGCGGCTCAAGGTCCCGCACGTCGGCTGGAACCGGCTCCGGCCAGCGAGGGGCTCCGGCTTCCTCGCGGGCCTCGAAGCCGAGCCGTATGTCTACTTCGTGCACTCGTACTACGTCCGGCCAGTCGATCCGGGCGTGGTCGTGGCCACGACCGACTACGGGATCGAGTTCTGTTCTGCGGTCTCGTCGAGAAACGTCCACGCCACGCAGTTCCACCCGGAAAAGAGTCAGCGGGTCGGCGCCAGGATCCTGGAGAACTTCCTGGGCTTGTAGGAGCCTATCCAAAGACTCTCCCGTCGCCGGGAGCTCCGCCGGGCGCTGTCCAGGCTTATGGATGGGCTCTCATTCACTCCCCGCTCGCGGTGCGGTCGTACACGCGGCGGGCCTCGACGAGATCGGCCGCGTCGCTCCACCGGGCGCAGGCGAGCGCCCGTCCGAGCGAATCGAGCCCTTCCTCTTTCCTCTCGAGCGTGAGCTCCACGACCCCGAGGTGGAAGTAGACGGATCCGTCGGTGGAGACGGCGAGCGCGCGGGAGAGGATGCGGCGGGCCTCCTCGTAGTCGCCAAGGCGGTAGCAGGACCAGCCGAGGACATCCAGGTTCCGGGCGTTGGGGTGGGCCTCGACGCTTTCCTCCGCGAGCTCGCGCGCCCGCTCCAGCCGCCGCCGGTTCTCCTCGCTCCGTGCGGGGTCGCCCGCCGATTCGACGTAGACCCGGGCGAGCCAGAGGCTCAACAGGTAGTCGGGGGCGCGGCGGTCTTCGATGTATCTCTGGATCTCGCCCTCGAGGAAGGCAACCTCCTTTTCGGCCCGCTCGTGCTGGCCCAGCTTGTGGTAGATCGACTGTCTCCAGAGGCGGGCGTCGATGAAGAGTGGGGGTCGCTCCCCGTTTTCGCCTTCGGCAGCCCCCTCCTCGTACGATTCGATGGCCCGGTCGAGATGAACCAGGGCCTCCTGGTCGCGATCCTGGTAGGCGCACAGAATCCCGAGGCGGTAGTTGAGAAGTGGGCGCGGCCCCGAGGCGGCCTCGAACCGCTCAATCATCTTCGTGTACTCGGAGAGGGCCTGCTCCTCATTTCCGAGGGCGATCTCCCGGTCGGCGCGGAAGAGGTGGTACTCGTAGCGAAGGACCGGATGGAGTCCGTAGACGGTGAAGCCCGCGACAAGGACGAGGAGCGACGCGACGAGCGCGACCTTGCGCTTGGACACTCCGGGGTCGTAGCGGACCATCTCCTCGAACAGGGCGGCCAGGCGCTGGCTCGCGCGCGGCCGCACGAACGACTCGACCGAGAGGTAGACGGGCTCGCGATAGACGCGCCCCTTGCGGAACACGACCAAGGGGTTCTTTGCCTCGGGAGGCATCACGAGGTACGCGGTGGCCGCGCCGGCGAGAAGGCCCGCGGCGTGCTGAGCGAGGTCGATCTCCGGGGCGAAGAACGACGCCCCGGCCAGCAGGGCGAGCGCGAGCGCAAGAGCCGCCGCGTAGACCCGGCGTACGCGGAAGTAGCCGTACCGGTCGTACCGGGAGCAGACGAGAAGGACGAAGGCGGCGGCGATTCCCAGAATCCCTGCCGTCGCACCGGAAAGCATTCGTCCGGGCGGAAGGGCAAGCCCCGCGGTTCCACCGGCGAGCCCGGAGACGAGATAGATCAGGGCGAACTTCACGGAACCGACTCGCGGTTCGAGCGCGAAGCCGAGCGCGAGGAGCGAGAGACACGAGAGGGCGATCTCCAACCAGCCCGCGTGGACGAACAGCGCCGTGGCGACGCGATAGAGGCCGCCGTTCCAGACCTCGCCGTCGTCCTGCGCTCCGAGACGCACGAGGAAAGCTTCGTCGCCGGGGGTTCCCAACCACACCGCGGTCACGAATACGGTCGCGAGGACGGTGACCAGAAAGAGCGTCACCCAGGGGATCCGGCGCTTTGTGCGGGTCATGGGGTGCGTCTCGGAGTGCCGTGAAGGGGAGGAGGAGGGTCCACTCTCCCCAGAATGGAAAACGAATAGAGAACATGGAACAGGGAACAGGAAATGAGGAATGAGAAGAAGCGCGCCACTCCGTTCTTCATCTCCAGTTTCCTACTCCATATTCCATATTCGCCTTTCGTAACGCGCCGCGCCTATGAACCCTCTCATCGGGTTGGAAGGATGCGAAGTCTAGGGAACCTTCGGGGAACGTGTCAACGGCATTCGTGCTTGGGCAACGACCCTCCGCCGGGTTTAATGATGTCCTGAATCGGGTCCTTTCTGCCAACTTTCCACGAAAGGCGGTCGCCGGCATGCGCGTTCTGGTCACAGGAGCGACCGGGTTCCTGGGGCCGTTCCTTTGCTCCCGGCTGCTGGGAGCGGGGCACGCAGTCCGCGCTGTCGCCCGGGATCTCGCTCGGACGGCCGAGATACTGGGCCCTTCAGTCGAAGTGGTTCCGATTCCCGGGGATGCCCAGGAATGGGCGAACCGGATCGTAGGATGCGACGGGATCGTGAATCTGGCCGGAGCGTCCGTGGCGAAACGCTGGACCACGGCCCACAAGGCCGAGATGCATTCGAGTCGAGTCGATCTCACGCGAGCCATGGTGGAAGGCATCGCCAGGCTTCCCGAGGGTGGGAGGCCACGAGCCCTTGTGAGCGGTTCCGCCGTAGGCTACTACGGCTGCGGAGACGAGGAGCGGAACGAAGCGAGCCCTGGCGGGAGCGACTTCCTCGCGCGCCTCTGCCAGGACTGGGAAGCCGAGGCTCGTCGGGGCGAAGCGCTCGGTGTACGCGTCGTCCTGCTGCGGATCGGTGTCGTCCTGGGGCTGGAGGGCGGGGCCCTTCGCAAGATGCTCACGCCATTTCGGCTATGCCTGGGGGGGCCGATCGCAGGAGGGAGACAGTGGATGAGCTGGATACACCGGGATGATTTGATCCGCCTGGCGCAGCTCTGCCTCGAAAACGAGGGAATCCGAGGCGCGGTCAACGCCTGCGCTCCCGGAGCAACCACGAACCGCGAGCTGGCGCAGACGCTGGCCTCGGTGCTCAGGCGGCCATGCCTCCTGCCAGTGCCCGCCTTCGTTCTCCGCCTCGCGCTCGGAGAGGCGGCGGAGATGGTCGCCCGCGGGCAGCGAATCCGCCCCGAGAAGGCGCTCGCAGCGGGCTACACTTTCCGTTTTCCCGATCTCCGAGGGGCCCTGGAGAACCTTCTGGCCACCGGAGACGCAGCTTGAATCCGCCGCTAGCAGGCCGACTGGAAAGTGCTTTGAAGGCGAGCGCGAGCGATTT